>JAGVHM010000075.1 GCA_020056545.1 bacterium | reverse complement strand
CGCGACGGTCACGCCGTTTCTGAACGGGAAGGTGGACAGGAAGTCCCTTAAGAAGCTGGTCGAATTCCAGATCCGCAACGGGACGGACGGGGTCGTGCCGTGCGGTACGACGGGAGAGTCGGCGACGCTGTCGCACGACGAGCACAAGGCGGTCATCGACGTCGTCATCGAGTCGGCCGACGGACGCGTCCCGGTGATAGCGGGAACGGGGTCGAACAACACGAAAGAGGCGATCGAGCTGACCCGGTACGCGAAGAAGGCGGGCGCCGACGGAGCCCTCGTCATCACCCCGTACTACAACAAGCCGACGCAGGAGGGGCTCTACCGCCACTTCCGCGCGATCGCCGAGTCCTCCGACATTCCCCTTGTGCTCTACAACGTCCCCGGGCGGACCGGGGTGAACATGGCCGCAGAGACGGTGGCGCGCCTCGCGGAGGTGAAGAACATCGTGGGAGTGAAGGAGGCGTCGGGGAATCTGGCGCAGGTCTGCGACATCCTCCGGATGACCCCCAAGAAGTTCTGCGTGCTTTCGGGAGACGACGGCCTGTTTTTCCCGATGATGGCTCTCGGGGCGAAAGGGGTCATCTCCGTCACATCCAACGTGGCGCCGAAGGCTATGGCGGACCTGTACGACGCGTTCGTGATGGGAGAGCTCTCCCGTGCCCGCGAGATCCACTACAGGCTCTGGCCGCTGTTCCACGTCCTGTTCATCGAGACCAACCCGATCCCGGCGAAAACCTCGCTTGCGATGATGAGGATGATCCGGGAGGAGTTCCGCCTGCCTATGTGCCCCATGTCCGACGCCGGCCGGAAGAAGCTGGCCAGCGTCCTTTCCGACATGCGGCTGGTGTAGGGATCGAGATGACGCGCGTCCTGGTTTGCGGGGCGATGGGAAGGATGGGAAGGGCTATCCTCGCCGTCATGAAGGAGCGCCCGTTCGGGCTTGAGCTGTCCGGCGCAGTGGAGGCGAAGGGGCACCCGCTGCTCGGCCTGGACGCTTTCGAGGCGGCAGGCGCGGGCAAGGCCGGAGTGAAGGTCACCGACGACTTCCCGAAGGCGATCGCGTCGGCCGACGTGGCGATCGACTTCACCCACGCATCTTCGTCCGTCACGCATGCGCGCCAGGCTGCGGCCGCCGGGAAGGCGATCGTCATCGGAAGCACGGGGCTCACGCCGGAGCAGCAGGCGGAGGTGATGGACGCCGCGAAAGTGATTCCGTGCGTCCTTTCGCCCAACATGAGCGTCGGCGTCAACCTGATGTTCCAGGTGGCCGCGGACGTGGCGAAGGTGCTGGGAGACGAATATGACGTGGAGATCGTGGAGGTCCACCACCGGTACAAGAAGGATTCCCCATCGGGAACCGCGGTGAAGCTCGCCGACGCCGTCGCGGGGGCTCTCGGCCGCGACATGAAGGATGCGGGAGTCTACGGCCGGCAGGGGATGGTCGGCGAACGCACCCGTAAGGAGATCGGGGTGTTCGCCGTGCGCGCGGGCGACGTCGTCGGGGAGCACACGCTCGTCTTCGGCGGGATAGGCGAGCGGTTCGAGATCACCCATCGCGCGCACAGCAGGGAGACGTTCGCCCGCGGAGCGGTTCGCGCCGCCGCCTGGGTTGCGGGAAAGTCCGCCGGCCTGTACGACATGCGCGCCGTGCTCGGATTGCCGGCGAAATGAGGATCGTCCGGTTCGAGGAGTCGGGAAGGAACGGATACGGCGTGCTTGGCGAGGGCGGCGAAGAGATCCGCGATATGCATGGCCTTCCTTTTTCCGGCATCCGCTTCACCGGGAGCCGCTTCCATCTTTCCGCGGTCCGCCTGCTTGCGCCGGTGCTTCCCTCCAAGATCGTGGCGGTGGGACTGAACTACATGGACCACGCGCGCGAGATGGGTAAGAAAATTCCGGAAGAACCGCTCATTTTTCTCAAGTCGCCCTCGGCCTTGAACCACCCCGGAGGGGACGTGGTGTATCCGCGGTCGTCGCAGCGCGTGGATTACGAGGCGGAGCTGGCGGTGGTCATCGGCAGGACGGCCAGGGATGTCGGCGAGCGGGAGGCGCGGTCCGTAATACTGGGGTACACCTGCATCAACGACGTGACCGCGCGCGACCTGCAGGTGAAGGACGGACTTTACGCCCGCGCGAAAGGGTTCGACACGTTTGCGCCGATCGGGCCGTGGATCGAGACGGAGATGGATCCTGCCGCCCTGCGGGTCCGGTGCCTGGTCAACGGAGAGACGAAGCAGGACGGAAACACCAGGGAGATGGCGGCGTCCGTATACCGGCTCGTCGAATTCGTCTCGCACGTCATGACGCTATTCCCCGGAGACGTGATCGCCACCGGGACCCCTCCGGGAGTGGGGCCGGTGAGGGTGGGGGACGTCATGACGGTGGATGTGGAAGGGATCGGACCGCTTACCAACCGCGTCGTCGCGCAATGACATCACTTTCAAGGAGTGAGACATCATCATGAGCCGCTTCACGCTTTCGCGCCGGATCCAGGCGCTTCCGCCGTACCTGTTCGCCGAGCTCGACCGGAAGAAGCAGGAGGTGCGGGCCAGGGGGATGGACATCATCGACCTCGGGGTGGGGGACCCGGACCACCCTACGCCCGGATTCATCGTGAACAGGATGAAGCGGGAAGCGGCGGTGCCCGCGAATCACCAGTACCCTTCCTACGAAGGGCTGCCCGAGTTCCGGGCCGCGGCGGCGAAGTGGTACGGCGAGCGGTTCGGCGTGTCGCTCGATCCCGCAAATGAAGTGGTGGCGCTCATCGGCTCGAAGGAAGGGATCGCCCATTTCCCTCTGGCCTTCGTCAATCCTGGAGACGTCGTTCTTGTCCCCGACCCCGGGTACCCCGTGTACCACATCGCCACGATGTTCTCCGGCGGGAAGTCCCACTTCATGCCGCTGAAGCGGGAGAACGGCTTCCTGCCGCAGCTGGACAGGATCCCCGCCCGCGTCCTTGCGAAAGCGAAAATCCTGTTCATCAACTACCCGAACAACCCGACATCGGCGGTCGCCGACAGGTCGTTCTATCGGAAGGTTCTCGCCTTCGCCGAGGAGCACGACCTTGTCGTGGCCCACGACGTCGCGTACACGGAGATCTACTTCGACGGCGTGAAGCCGATGAGCATCCTCGAGCT
>JAGVHM010000115.1 GCA_020056545.1 bacterium | reverse complement strand
GGCGCGCAAGGAGCGGCTCGTCTTTTTCGTCCGGAACCGGCTCAAGTCCCAGCTCCAGCGGCAGGGGGCGGGGACCGCCTCGCTGCGCGCGGCGGAGGAAGTGCTCTATCCGGAGGCCCTGACCATAGGCTTCTCCCGGCGCTTCGCCACATACAAGCGCGCCGGCCTTCTTTTCCGCCAGCCGGAGCGGCTGGTCCGGCTGCTTACCGATCCGCAGCGCCCCGTGCAGATCCTCTTCGCGGGAAAAGCCCACCCCCAGGACCAACCGGCCAAGGAGATCATCAAGTCGGTCGTCCACTTCGCATCGGATCCGCGCCTGCGCGAGCGGCTGGTGTTCATAGAGGACTACGATATCAACGTGGGCAGATACATGGTGCAGGGGGTGGACGTATGGCTGAACACCCCCAGGCGCCCCCTCGAGGCGTCGGGCACGAGCGGGATGAAGGCGGCTGCGAACGGGGCGCTCAATCTATCTGTGCTCGACGGCTGGTGGTGCGAGGGGCACGCCCTTGACACCGGTTGGGCTATTGGCAGCGGAGAGCTGTACGACGATCCCGAGGTGCAGGATCACATAGAGTGCGAGGCCCTCTACAACCTGCTGGAGCAGGAGATCATCCCGCTCTTCTACGATCGCGACAAGGCGGGGCTGCCGCGCGAGTGGATATCCATGATGAAGTCCTCGATGCGGAAGCTGGGCGCCTTTTTCAACACCCACCGCATGGTCCGGGAATACGTGGAGTGCTGCTATCTGCCGGGCCACCGCGCGGGCGAGCGTCTGAAGGAAAACGGGTTCGCGGGCGCCAGGGGGCTGGCGGATTGGCGGGCCCGAGTCACCGCGGGCTGGTCGCAGCTTTCGGTCCGTGTCGATGACGTCCGCAAGGAGAAGGAGATTCCGATGGGCGGCGCCGTGGGTGTCGTCGTTCGCGCGAACCTTGGTCAGCTTTCCGCGGACGATGTTTCCGTGGAGGTGTACCACGGGCCGCTGGATACCGCGGGGGAGATCCGGGACGGGGGGATCGTGCAGGCGCGGCACGACGGCCGGGACGGCGAAGGCGACATCTTCCGCGCGGAGATTCCTTGCAGGGTAACCGGCCGGTACGGCTACACGGCCCGGATCATGCCGAAGCACCCCGACCTGGTCAACCCGTATTCGCCGTTGCTGCTGACCTGGGAATAGGCGGTTTAGGAGGCTTCACGGTCAGGATCAGCAAGGCCGCAAGAAGCGCGAGCAGGGCGGCGATGTGGAACGCCGGCGCGTAGCTCTGCGTGGAGTCGAAGATCCATCCTCCCAACATCGGCCCGATGATCCCGGCGGTCCCCCAGGCGGTCACCACGACGCCGTAATTGTTTCCCAGGTTGCGCACCCCGAAGAAGTCCGCGGTCGCGGAAGGGACGACGGCGAGTTGCGACCCGTAGCAGTAGCCGATCAGGAAAGCCGCCCCGAAGAGATGGGACCGCGTGGATACCCCGGGCGCGAGGAGCAGCAGGACAGCCGTCACCGCCATGACCAGCGCGAGCGTCCTCGTCCGGCCGAAGTGGTCGGACATCCACCCTGAGCCGATCCGGCCGAATCCGTTGCCTATGGCCAGTATCCCCACCGCAACTGCCGCGTCGGGCCTGGAAAACCCCGCTCCTTGGGCAAAGGCCGCAAGGTGTCCGATTATCATGAGTCCGGCGGTCGTTCCCAGGGCGTAGGAAGGCCAGATGCGCAGGAAAGTCCCGGTGCGCATCATCTCGAACGGCGCGTAATCGTGGAGTGTCCTGAACGCCCCTTCCCCCGGAGGCGGCGGGTTCCATCCCCCGGGTCGCCATCCTTCGGGCGGATTTCGCAGGAAGAACGAGCCGGCGGTGGTTACGATGAGAAACCCGATGCCGAGAATGGCGAACGTATCTCTCCACCCGTACAAGTGGATGAGCAGTCCGGCAAGGGGCGCGATAAGCGCTCCCCCCGCCCCGTACCCCATGACCATCAGGCCCGTAACCAGCCCCCGTTTGTCCGGGAACCATTTCATTCCGACGGCAAGCGGGCATGTGTACCCCACTCCGCTGGCGAAGCCGACCACGACGCCGTAGAAAACGTACAGCCACCAGAGGGAATCCGTGAAACGGGTGAGCAGCATCCCCCCGGAAAAGAGAAGCGCTCCGGTCAGCCCCACGATGGCGGGCCCTTTCCGGTCCTGCCAGCGTCCCCCGATCAGTACTCCCATGGCGATGCAGGCGATGCACAGGGTGAAGGCTACCGACACCTGGGCGCGAGTCCATCCGAACTCCGCCTGAAGGGGCTGGAGGAAAACGCTCCAGGCGTACGCGGATCCGAAGCACAGGTTCATCGCGGCGCCGCCGGCGACGCGAAGCCATCGGTTCATGACGCGGGGTCCGGCGGTCCTCATCTCCCCCGACTCCGTCCGTAGATGGCGGCGCAGCGCGCCGGGGACAGGCCGAGGGAATGCCCCGTTCGCAGCGACCACATCAGCAGTATGGTACGTACCGGCCCGGATGCCTCCCAGCGCCTTCCCGACGTCGTGATCCGCGCCGGAAGCAGCAGTGTCTTCCCGCGGTTCGTCATACTCCTGGAGAACTCCACGTCCTCCATAAGCGGGACTTCCGGGTATCCTCCCAGCGCGTCGAAAGTTTCCCTGCGGACGAATATCGCCTGGTCCCCGGTGTACGAGCGGAAGAGCCGCGAGCGGACGCAGATCATCCTGCCGGTCAGCCGGAGCATCGCCTTCATGTACGGAGATGCGGAAGGGGAAACTTCAAGGCGGACGGAAAACGCCCCTCCCTGGATGTCCGCACGACGTAACGCCGCTCGTACGTCCCGGACCGACTCCGGGGGAAGGATGGTATCAGCGTGAAGGAACAGCAGCGCCTCTCCGGATGAGGCGCGCGCGCCCGCGTTCATCTGCGCGGCGCGGCCCGGCGCCGTGCAGATAAGGGTATCCGCGAGGCGGAGCGCGGTTTCCCTGCTTACGTCCGCGCTTCCGCCGTCAACGACAACCACCTCGTCCGCCCCGGCCTCCCGGGCCGACCGTATCGTCGCAGGCAGAGATGTCTCTTCGTCCAGCGCGGGGATGATCACGGAAACCTTCAGATTTCATCCTCCGGCGGTTCCCCGCTGCGTCGTCTCTTCTTGATCCGCTTGTGCAGCGAGGGGAGGAAAAAGGTCAGCAGGAGCAGTGCCGCGGGGATAAGGACGTTCGGCTGAAGCAGGTCGGCCGGGCCGCGGAAGGAGGCCGCGATCTCCCGTACATTCCCGAAGAAGAAGGAAACGATGAGCATGGCGGGGATGATCCCCATGAGTGTTCCCCAGAAGTAGTCCGCGAACCTTATGTGCGTGGCCCCGGCCGCGTAGTTGAGGACGATGAAGGGGAACCAGAAGATGCGCAGGTAGAAGATGACCGAAAATCCGTGCTCCCTCACTTTCCGGTCCAGGTTCGCCAGGCGGCCTGTCAGGAAACCTTTCGCGAAGCCGCGCAGGAGATAGCGGGCCAGGAGGAAGGAGAGCGACGCCCCGCCGATCGCCCCGAGGATGTTGCAGGCCGCTCCGAGGTACTTCCCGAAGATGAGGGCGCCCGCCGCCGTGAATGGCGTCGCGGGGAAAACGAGAATCGCAAGCGCGTAGATCGCGGTGAAGACGACCGGACCGAGAATGCCGGCCGCCCGGACGAATAGATCGAGCCGCGCCACAAGCTCTTTCCTCCCCTCGTTCGAAAGGAAGAGGCCTCCCTCCGGAGTCCTGAATACAAGGTAACCCGCGACTCCCGCCAGCAAAAGGAATCCCGCGAATTTCAGGAAGTGCCATGTTCTATCGGACAATCGTACCCCCGGGAAAATTTATCTATTTTAACGCAAACCGTCGGAACTTAAGTACGATATTGATGGGTGCCGCCCGCTCACAATTGCCGTTCCAGTCTTCGGAGGCGCGTATGACTTTTCCCCGTTTTTCGATCTCGGACAGGGGGCTCCAGTTCAAGCTCACCATGGTGATGATGATCCTGCTGGCCTGCTCCATGGGGTCGGTCTTCATCCCCTATTACTTCGGGAAGGAGACCCTCAAGAACGATCTCGAGGAAAGCTTTCTCGAACTCTCCAACGCCATCCGCGTGAGCATCGACCAGCTGACCGCCCCGGCGGCCTCCGAGGAGGACCGGCTCCGGGGCTATATCGAGTC
>JAGVHM010000114.1 GCA_020056545.1 bacterium | reverse complement strand
GGGCATGGGGATCCTGCTCCTCCCTCTGCTGCGCCGGGATGACGTTTCGCTCGTCGTATCCCCCGACCGTGAACAGGCGGTAGATTCGCAATGCAGCCGCCTCTTCCAGGCCGGCCTTCTTCAGAACCTCCGGGTCGATCGGCTGATTGAGATTTTTCGCCCGCATGAAGGCGCGAACGGCGATCAGCTTCCCGAGCGCCTGCGTCACCACTTCCCGGTTGCCGCCCGCAAGAAGGCTTGCCAGGAAGCTTATGGGAGCACGCAAGGTTTCCACCGCCGGAAACAGCCCGTGCTCCATCAGTTCGTGGGAATCGCCGAGCGTGGCGAGGACCGGCGAAAGGGATGGGATGTAATACGCCATTGGCATCGTCCTGAATTCGGGATGGAGCGGAAGGGCCAGGCCGAACTCCTTGACCAGCGCATGCACCGGCGAACGTACCGCGGCCTCCAGCCACTGTTCGGAAACCCCGTTCTTCCTGGCGGCGTCGCGAACAGCAGGGTCGCCGGGATCGAGTATCACCGCGCGGTGGGCTTCAACGAGCTGATCGTCCGGCGCAAGCAGCGCCTTCTCCAGTCTCTCTGCGTCGTAGAGCAGGACGCCGACGAACCGGATCCGGCCGACGCAGCTGTGGGCGCAGGCGTTGCATTGCCCTGTTTCGGTACGCGGGAAACAGAAGATGCATTTTTCCGCTTTCCCGCTGTCCCAGTTGAAATAAACCTTTTTGTAGGGGCACGCGCTTGTGCAGAAACGCCATCCCTTGCAGACGTTCTGGTCCACCAGGACGATGCCGTCCTCTCCCCGCTTGTAGATCGCCCGTGAAGGGCACGAGGCGACGCACGCGGGATTGAGGCAATGGTTGCAGATCCGGGGGAGCCAATGCATGAACATCCTGCCGTAGTCTTCCACGATCGCCCGCTCTTCCAGGTTGACATCGTTTACGGCGTAGAGCTGCGAGCCGGAGAGGTCGTCGTCCCAGTTGGGCCCCCCCTGTATGGTGTCGATCTTCCGGCCTGAAATCTGCGAGAATGCCTCGGCAACCGGCTGATCGTTCTCCTCCCGGGATCCGTAGAGGTTGGCGTAGTCGAAATCGAACGGCTCGTAGTAGTCCTCCAGCTTCGGCATGTCGGGCTGGAAAAACATGTTAAGGAGAGTCGGCCCTTTCCCCAGGGCCTTGAGCTTCAGGTTGTTGCCGTCGACGACCCACCCGCCCTTGAAGATTTCCTGGTTTTCCCACTTCTTCGGGTATCCGACTCCTGGCTTCGTCTCCACGTTGTTCCACCACATGTATTCGGCACCGCGCCGGTCTGTCCAGATGTTCTTGCAGGAGATGCTGCACGTGTGGCAGCCGAGGCACTTGTCGAGGTTGAACACCATCACCAGTTGCGCCCGCGCGTCCATCGCTTCACCTCCCCAGCTTTCTGACGACGACGTAGCAGTCGCGGTTCACCCCGGTCGGCCCCCAGTAGTTGAAGTAGTAGCTGAACTGGGCGTAGCCGCCGAGCATCAGCGTCGGCTTGAGCCGAATGCGGGACAGGCTGTTGTGCACGCCGCCGCGCCGCCCGCTTTTCCTGGACTTCTTGATGTTCAAGGTCCGCTCGGGGGCGTGGTACATGATCGCCGCGCCCTTGGGGATACGCGATGAGACGATCGCCCGGCAGACGACGACGCCGTTCGCGTTGAAGACCTCGATTTCGACGTTGTCCCCGATATCGGCCCCCGCCGCGTCCTCGTGGTTCAGCCATACCACCTGCCCACCGCGCGAAAGCGTGAGCATGCGGAGGTTGTCGCTGTACGTGGAGTGGATGCTCCATTTGCCGTGGGGAGTCAGGAAGTTGAGCACGAGCCCCGTTTCCCCTTCCGTCTCGTCCAGGAGCGCCGGGGGGATCTTACCCTTGAACGTGGGAAGCCCTTCATGGAACTCGCCGTAATAGGGATGGTCCAGGTAGAGGGACTGGCGGCCGGAAAGGGTGCGCCACGGGACCCCGTATTCCACGTTGAGGGTATAGGGAGCGTACGGGCGCCCCTCGTTGACCAGCCCGCTCCAGACCGGCGTGCTTAAGAACCGTCTGGGTTTTTTGGTGATCTCCTCCCAGGTTATGCGGAAATTGCGATCGCCGGCCGCTATCTGCGAAAGGGGCTTTCCGACCCGTTTTTCCAGGTTCCGATATGCGCGGTAGGCCATCTCCCCGTTGGTCTCCGGGGCGAAGGCGAGGATCACGTCGGCGACGACCCGCTCGTCTTCCAGATCGATGTAGGTCTTCCCTTTCCATGTGCGCGTCGGCATCATATCGAGAAGCTTTTCGTGCACGTCGTCCGCTTCCCAGTTGACCCCGTGCGCGCCCAGTCGGCCCATGGCCGGTCCAACCGACATGAACCGGTTGTAGAGGTTCGCGTAGTCCCGCTCCACGACGGCAAGGGCCGGCATCGTCTTGCCGGGGACCGCCTCGCACTCGCCCAGCTTCCAGTCCTTCACGGACCGCTGGGCTATTTCCCCGGGCGTGTCGTGCAGCAGCGGGGCGGCTACGATGTCCTTCACCGGCGCCGGGAAATGCCTCGGCGACAGCTCGCTTACCTTTTGGGCAACGAGAGCGAAGATCTTCCAGTCCGGCTTGGACTCCCACGACGGCGGCACGGCGGCGTCCAGGCAGTTGACGAAGGAGTGCATGTCCGTGGTGTTCAGGTCGGATTTCTCGTACCAGGTGGCCGCGGGAAGTACGATGTCGGAGTAGAGGGCGGATGTGTCCATGCGGAAGTTCAGGTCCACCACGAGGTCCATCTTCCCTTCCGGGGCCTTCTCGTGCCAGACGATGTCTTTCACCGCCCCCTTCGCGGCCTCCTTTGCGGTGCAGCTTGCGTTGGGGGCGCCGATCACGTGCTTGAGGAAGAACTCATGGCCCTTGGCGCTGGAGGAAATCGCGTTGCCGCGCCAGATGAACCACACCTTGGGGGAATTCCCCTCCCCGTCCGGGTCTTCGATGGCGAAGCGCGTTTCGCCGCTTTTCAGGCGCGAGACGAGCCAGCCGCGGATCTCGTCGTCCGTTTTGGCCCCCGCCTCCTTCGCCGCCTCCGCCAGCCGCAGGGGGTTGTCGTCGAATTGCGGGAAGAAGGGGAGCCAGCCCAGACGCGCGGCCTTTGCGTTCATGTCCGCGGCGTGGAGCGGCATGTTCTCCCCGGTCTCCGGCTTGAAGTAGTCCACGAAGTTGCGGTCGTACCTCCACTGGTTGGAATGGATGTACCAGAAGCTCGGCGTGTTCTGGAGGCGGGACGGCTTCACCCAGTCCTGGGCCATGGCGATGGAAGTCCAGGGAGCAAGCGGCACCACCTTTTCCTGCCCCACATAATGAGCAAGTCCAGCGCCGTTGTGGCCCACGCTGCCCGTCAGGATCAGGGCGGTGATGGCGGCACGGTAGATCAGATCGTTGTGATACCAGTGATTGATCCCGGCCCCGACGATGATCATATTTCTGCCGTGGCTTTGTTCACCATTTGTGGCCCACTCGCGGGCCATCTTGATCAGTGTTT
>JAGVHM010000015.1 GCA_020056545.1 bacterium | reverse complement strand
GGCTCGCCATCATCCACAGGGCGAGGGAGATGGCATGTCCAGCAGCGTTCGACCTCGGGAGGGGGTTTCCCCGGCCCTTCGAAGCGGCGTCCCTTCTCCTGTCTAAATACGGCTCGCTTCTCGTTCTCGACACGGCGGACCCTGCGGAGATCTTCCCGCTACTGACGCTGCGCCAGAATATCTTCACCGATCCGCAGCGGCCGATCCAGGTCGAGCCGGGGATCTATCCCATCGGGAAGACATCCCCTTCCTCGCCCGTTCTGATCACCACCAATTTCTCCCTCACGTACTTCACGGTCCGCAGCGACGTGGAGGCGGCGAAGACGCCCGCATACCTGCTTATCGCGGAGTGCGACGGGATGTCGGTGCTCACCGCCTGGGCGGCGGGCAGGTTCACCTCGGAGAGCATCGCCGGCCTGCTCGCGGACAGCGGGATCGCAGGCAAGGTGGAGCATCGTTCGCTCATCCTCCCCGGAATGGTGGCGCGCCTCTCGGGCAGGATCGAGGAACTCTCCGGATGGCGCGTTCTCGTGGGCCCGCAGGAGTCCTCCGCGCTTCCTTCCTACTTGAGACGTCTGCCGCCCGCCGCATTCGTCCCTGTCCATGGGTGATCCGAGGGAAGGGATTCTCCGGTTCTTCCCGGGAAACGCGTCCGCGCCTCTTTCGCCGGGGGACACGATCCTGGCGCACGCCATCCGCGCGGGGATACCGATACTCTCGCCGTGCGGCGGCGAGGGGCGGTGCGGCAAATGCCGCATCTCCGTATCGGGAAACGTGCGAGGGGGCGACGACCCCGGGGTCCTGTCTCCGGAAGAGCGCAGGGCGGGAACGCGGCTCGCCTGCCGCTGCACCCCGTTGGGGGGAGAGGTCGGCATAACCGTCCTCCCGGAGAGCCGGCCCGCCCGCCTGTCCGCCTACATCGAAGGGAAGGAAACGGCGGAGGACGGCCCGTATCTGCCCCTGCACGTCGTCCCCGGCAAAGGAAATCCGCTGGGCGTGGCCCTGGACGCCGGGACCAGCACGCTTGCCGGTGCGCTCATCGACCTGCGCAACGGCTCCGTCCTCGCGCGCGCCGCCGCCGACAACCCCCAGATGGCATGCGGAGAGGACCTGATCTCCCGGATAGTCTTCGTGGAGGAGAACCCCGACGGGTTGGCTCTCCTGCGCCGCCTCCTCCTGCAAGGGATCGGGCAGGTGATTTCCGACCTGCTCCGCTCATCATCCTTGACGGGAGAGATCGTGGAATTCGTCGCCGCGGGAAACACGGTCGTTTCCCATATCCTGTACGGCCTCTCACCTGCGCCGATGCGCCGGCCCCCGCACCGTCCTACGCTCCGGGAGTATCCCGCGAAAACGGGCAAGGATCTTGGCATCGCCTCCGCTCCTTCCGCGCGCTTGCGGATCTTCCCCTCCATCGGCGGATTCGTCGGCGGGGACATCGTCTCCGGCATCCTCGCTTCAGGGATGCACCGCGAAGATGCCGTATCCCTTTTTTACGACGTCGGGACCAACGGCGAGGTGGCGCTGGGCAATCGGGAATTCAGGATCGCCTGCTCCTCGTCGGCCGGCCCTGCGTTCGAAGGAGGGGAGGTGGCGTGCGGAATGCGCGCCTACCCCGGCGCGATCGACTCGGTCCGCATCGATCCTTCGAGCTTCGAGGTCTCGTGGACCGTGATAGGCGGGGACAAGCCGTCCGGGGTTTGCGGCTCGGGGATCCTCGACCTGTGCGCGGAGCTGTTCCGCGCCGGACTCATCGACCGCGCCGGCCGCTTCGTGCCCCGCGCCGGCGCCCCCTTCCGCGACACGGACAGGGGGAAGGCGTTCATCGTGGCGCGGGCGGGCCAGAACGCCACGGACGCGGACATCCTCTTCACCGCATCCGACCTGAAAAGCGTCATCCGGACCAAGGCGGCGCTGTGCGCCGCTGCCGAAGCCCTTCTCGAGGCGGTGGGGTTCTCGAGGGAAAAGGTGGAGCGCGTCTACATAGCGGGAGGATTCGGCAACTTTCTGGATCTCCGGTCGGCGCTCACGCTCGGCGTCTTCCCGCCCTTCCCCCTGGAAAAGTTCGTTCTCCTGGGAAACGCGTCGCTGGCGGGTGCGATCGGGGCGATCCGCAACAGGAAGCGGTGGGAGGAAGCGTGCGCGCTCTGCGCTTCCACGGACCACCACGACCTTTCCTCCGATCTCGGGTTCATGGAACTATACCAGCGCGCCCTGTTCATCCCGCACACGGATGCCGAGAGGTACAGCGCAAGCCTTTCCCCGGAGGCGACCCGTTGAAACGCAACATTGCGCCCTTTTTCCCCACCGGCGTCGGCAGCCTGCCGCACACGGACCCCGAGGCCGCGGCGCGCCTGATCCTTACGACCTTCCGCGATGTCCCGTGCTGGCCGCAGCTTCCCCGCAGGAGCTTTCTCGAAACCATGTACATCCAGTTCGCGGAAGGTTTGCCGGGGGCTGCCATCGAAGGGGAGAAGCTGTTCGTGGAGGTGGGGGAAACCATCCTTGCGAAGGCCGAAGATTTCTACGAACGGTTCCTCTCGGAGGACACATCCTCCTTCGCTCTCTCACCGCAACGCGCGTCGGGCCTCCACGCCCTGCTCGCGTCCGGAAAGGGTCCGTATCCCGCCGCCAAGGGGCAGGTAACGGGCCCGGTCTCCTTCGGTCTTATGATCACCGACCGGGGAAAGAAGCCGATCTTCTATGACCTCATGGCAAGAGACGTTTTGGTGAAACACCTTCTGCGCGTCGCCCAGTGGCAGGTAGCGCAGCTCTCCCGCCTTTCGCCGAACGTCATCCTCGTGCTGGACGAACCGTACCTCGCCTCCGTGGGATCCTCCATCATCTCCATCGGAAGGGACGATGTGGTCGGCTGCCTCAACGAGATCTTCGACGGGCTTCCGGGAACGCTGTGCGGCGTCCACTGTTGCGCCAACACCGATTGGGGCCTCGTCCTCTCCTCCCGGACGGAACTCCTCTCCTTCGACGCCTACGAGTACGTGGACGCCCTGCTGCTCTACCCAGAGGAGGTGAAGGCGTTCCTCGCCCGCGGGGGGAAGCTTGCCTTCGGAATCGTCCCCACCTCGGCGGAAGCGATCCGCTCCGAAACGCCGGAGACACTTGCGGACCGGATGGAAGGGATCTTCCGGAAATTCGAGTCGCGTAACATGGATCGCGAGGCGGTCATACGGGCGTCGCTCCTGACTCCCGCCTGCGGTCTTGGAACGCTTTCGGTCGAGGACGCGGAGCTGGCGGTACTTTTGGCCGGGGAGCTTTCCGACCTCCTGAAAAAGCGATACGGGGTGGCCTCCGCATGAGCATCATGATCGCAGTCGCGGGAAAGGGAGGAGTCGGGAAAACCACCTGTTCCTCCCTGCTGCTTCGCGCGCTTCTCGCATCCCGCATCCGCCCGCTGCTCGCGGTGGACGCGGACCCCAACGCCAATCTCCACCTGCTCCTCGGGTTCACCGCACCTCGCGGGCTGGGATCGATCCGCGAGGAGCTTCTGGATTCCTCCGTCGGGGCGGCATCCAAGGGAGAGCATCTCGAAGCGTTGGTCCAGCAACGGGTCCTTGAAGGCGATGACGTCGACCTGATCGCGATGGGCCGCGGCGAGGGTCCCGGCTGCTACTGCTTCGTGAACGATCTGCTTCGCAGGTCTCTCTCCCGGCTCGCCGGCGGCTACGCCGCCGTCGTCGTCGACAACGAGGCGGGAATGGAACACCTCTCCCGCCGCAATCTGCGAAAGATCGACCACCTGGTGCTGGTAGCCGATCCGTCCCCGCGGGGCGTTTCGGCAGCGCGCGCCATCCGCGACCTCTCCGTGGAGCTTTCCCTCAAGGTCGAAAAGACCTGGCTTCTGCTGAACCGGCCGTACGCCGCGGGAGACGCCGCGGAAGCGCCTTCCCTTCCCATCCCGTTGCTGGCGGCGATCCCCCACGATCCGTCGCTGGCGAAATGGGAGTCGGCGGCCCGCTCCTTCCTCGACCTGCCTGAAGAATCTCCGGCGGCCCGGGAGATGGCCAGGGCCGCATCGATCCTGCTTGCCGGAAATCCGCGATGAGGATCCTGTTCTCCGTGCAGGGCCGATACGGAGAGAGGATCGCCGGAAACGTGCGCGCGAACGGACCGGCGGACTGGGAAACCGCGGTCTTCAAGCTTCCCGCCCGCCTTCCGATAGTAATCGACGACCCCGAGGATATCCTCCCGGCCGTCCTGCCCGCTGCGGACCTGCTGGTTTCCCTGCACGAAACGCCGGGGGCGGCGGAGCTGATCCCGGACATCGCGAACAGGTGCGGCGCCAAGGCCGTGCTTGCCGCCGTGGACGACCGTAATACCTGCCCGACGGGCCTGGAAAACCAGGTCCGGAAACGTCTCGCTGCAATGGGTATCGCGAACGCCTTTCCCCGACCCCTCTGCGGTTTCGACGGCGGGCCGGACCGGCTACTGACCGAATTCGCCGCGAAGTTCGGACGTCCGAAGTTTCGGATAGAAAGGCAGGGCGACCGCGTGGCGTCAGTCGAGGTTCTGCGCGACGCGCCGTGCGGTTCCGCGAGGTTCGTCGCCTCCATCCTGGAAGGCGTCCGGGTCCCGGAAGCGGCGGACACCGGGGCGCTTCGACACCATCATCACCCGTGCCTGGCGTCGATGGAGAT
>JAGVHM010000052.1 GCA_020056545.1 bacterium | reverse complement strand
TCTCCATGGGGCAGCGGGGACCGGTTTCCACCCGCTGTCATCCCGGCGAGGGCAGCCTTAAGTCTCGATTCCGAATCGAGGAGGAAATTCGCACGCACCGCGACCCGCTCGCCTTCCTTGACGCCGGACAGTATCTGCGCCTTCCCGTCGCCCCTTATGCCGACCTTCACTTCCCTGGGCTCGAAGCTTCCGCCGCCGAGGTCCACGAAGACGATGTTGCGGACGCCCGTCTCCATCAAGGCCGAATCCGGGATCGACACCCCGGTCTCAGTGGCCAGATTCAGGGAAACGTCGGCGTACATCCCGGGCTTCAGGCGCATTCCCGGATTGGGAAACTCAAATCGCGCCTTAAGCGTCCTGCTCTCCGGCGAGAGGGTGGGATAGACGTATGCGACCCTGCCTTTCAACCGAAGGCCCGGGTCGCCGGCGGGGGCGAGGACCGCTTCCTGCCCCTGGCGCACCGACCGCGCCTCGTATTCGTAGAGGTCCGCATCGATCCAGACCCGGGAAAGATCGGTCACGGTGAAGAGCTCCATGCCGGGCATCACCCTCATCCCCTCGAAGACATCCTTCGCGGTGACATGGCCCGACACCGGCGCGTTGAGCGTCACGGCTCGCATGGGCTTCCCCGTCTTCCCGAGCTCGTCGATGAATCCTTGCGGCACGTCGAATAGCTCCAGACGCCGCCTTGAAGACTGGACGAGCTGTTCCGCCATCTCCCTCTCCTCGGGATAGGGGTTCTCCTTCATGCGTTCATGCATCTGGATGGCGACCAGGTACTCCCGCTGGCTGGCCACCAGTTCGGGCGAATATATGTCGAGGAGCGGCTGGCCCTTCGTCACGGCCTGTCCGGTGAAACTCACGTGAAGCTTTTCGATCCAGCCCTCTATCTTGGTCTGGACGCGCCGGACGCGCGTCTCGTCGGGGACGACGTTTCCCACCGCCCGCACCGAACGGCTTATCTTCTCCCGCACGGCCGGGGCGGTCTGCACTCCTGAAATGCGGAGGCTCTCGGCTCCCACCCTGACGGTCGAGTACCCTTCTACGGCGCCCCCTGCGCCTGCGACCTCGTCCTCGTAGACGGGGACGTAATCCATCCCCATCTCGTCCTTGGCGGGAACGGGCGAGGTGACGCCCGGCTTCATGGGGTGGCGGTAGAAAAGAAGCTTCCGCTCGCCCTTTGCGGCTCCAGTCCCGGGCGCGGCCGCGCTCCCGGCGGCGGCCGGGCCAGCATCATCTATCCTGGTGAGCGTCATGCCGCAAATGGGGCAATTTCCGGGCTTGTCGGAGATGATGAAGGGGTGCATGCCGCAGGTGTACTTCGCCGCCCCCTGTGCGACCATCGCGGCATTGTCCGCCGGATGGGGGTGCAGCAGATTGTGGAAGGCGGGCATCTTGAAAAAGGCGATCGTCCCGGCGACGAGGAGAAGGGCCACGGCGACGAGGAGGATCGGTATGCGCGATTTCTTTTTCGGCGTTCCTTCCGGTTGCTTCTCGTCGCTCATCGCTCGCCTCCCTCCAGCTCCCTGCCGACCGTAGCCTCCAGCCTCGCCTTCTCCATGTACAGGTCTCCCAGCATCTCATGGTAGCCCCTCCGGAAGGATAGAACCGCCATGACCGAATCGAGAACCATCGGAAAGTCGATCTTGCCGACGCGGTACGACTCCAGGTTGACCCCGAACGCGATCTCGGCGTGCGGGATGAGCGTGGTCTTGTACAAGGTGGCCACCTCGGATCTGTTAAGGATGGATGCGAGCGACCTGCGGATCGCGTTTTCCGCCTCCAGGTCGAGGTTCGCAAGCTCGCTCCTGGCCATCTCCCTTTCCGCGGTCATCTCCCGCACGAACGGCTCGATCTTCTCTTTCCTCCAGACGGGAAGGTTCATCAGCAGCATGGATGAGAACATGTCGGACCGCTTCGTGCCGTCCGCCATCGCGTCACGCTGCATGTATGAGGCGGACACCTCGAAGTCCGGATATTGCTCGAGCTTCGCCATCCCGATCGACGCCTCCCCCCGCAGGATCCGCGCATCGAGCGCCATTCGCGCCGGCCGGGACTCCCTGTACATCGACAGCAGCTCCTCGGGACGGTAGGGGAAGGCGAACTCGTGCTGGTGCTCGAGCTCCGGGACCGGCTGGTCCGGCGGGAGCGCGGCGAGGGTGTTTAGCCGGATCGACAGGACCTTCTCCCGTGTTTCGAGAACCAGCAGCATCTCCCGCATCTTCTCGAACTCCACCTGCCCCCGGTGCACGTCCGCCTGGGTCACCTTGCCGACCGCGTACATCTCCTGGGTGACCGTCACGATGTCCTTTAGAATCTCCCGGGAGCGCCTCGTGTCCCCGGTCTGCCGCCGGATGTGAGTAAGCTCTGCGTAGGCCATCCTGATCTCGGCCCGCAGCATGTTGCGCATCTCCTGCAGGTCGAACCCGGATTGCTCTTTCTCCCGGGTCGCGACGTCGGTCCGCAGCTTCCGCTTTCCCGGATACGGGAACATCTGCGAAAGCCCGATCTCCTTCCCCGTCATGTCCTCGTCCCGGAACGACCACGACCTCACGGGGACATTTGTCACCCCGATCCATGCCTTCGGGTCTTCGAGCGCGCCGGCCCGGACGGCGGCGTTCTCCTTCATGCGTATGCGCTCCCGCATGGCGGAAAGCGACGGGTTTTTCGATATCGCCGCATCTATGTAATAAGATGCGGGGCGAGGCGCCTCCTGGGCCCACGAACGGCTTCCCGAAGCCAGGAAAACCAGGATCAACAGGAGAATCCCTTCCCGGAGCGCTGATGTACCGGTTTTCCCCTCCGTCATTTTGTCCATTCCATCCATTCTTTTTCTCCCGACGTCGAACCTTGTCCTTGCCATATTTTTAAACTAAAGCCATGCGCACGGAAATCCTTATTTTTTCTTTACTATACTGCTCATTATTCTCCATTGGGTGCACTTAGCCATACAACGATTCCGACCACGACCGTCCCTCCCATTAAAACGAGCATTACCGCCTCGCCGCTTTTCTCGCGCAATCGTTTCGTCATTTTCCCGCCTCCGGAGGAGGACAGCAATCGCTCCCTTGTCCGCAGCCGCCCGGAATCGCGCCTCCCGTGAAGCGGAAGGAGCCGCCGAGCAGGAGCGTAGCCGTCACGGACAGCACGATCGCCACAATGATGGAGATCACCCATGCCTTCCAGGTGGGTCCCTTCTCCATCGGCTCCTCCCTATCCATCGACTTCCGCCACCTTTCCGTCCCGGAGGCGGATCTCCCTCGTGGCCCGGAAGAGGTTCGCCCGGTTGTGCGTGACCATCAACACCGTCTTTCCCGCCTTGTGCAGCCTGGAAAACAGGTCGAGTATCTGCTCCCCGGTGGTCGAGTCGAGGTTCCCCGTCGGCTCGTCCGCGAGCAGTACGGAAGGGTCGTGGACCAGAGCGCGGGCGATCGCGACCCGCTGGCATTCGCCCCCGGACAGCTCCGAAGGGAGCCTTTCCTCCTTCCCTGAAAGCCCGACCGAGGCGAGCAGCGACTCCGCTCGCTCCGCCTTCTCCCGGGCGCTCGTTCGGAGAGGGGACATCGGCACCATGATATTTTCCCGGGCCGTGAGGTACGGAAGGAGGTGGTACGCCTGGAAGATGAAGCCGATCGTCTCCCTCCGGAAATCGGCCAGGCGGTCCGCGGAGAGCGAAGAAAGATCCACGCCCTTAATGAGGACGGCGCCGGATGATGGAACCTGCAAGCCTCCCAGGATCGTGAGCAGGGTGCTCTTTCCCGCCCCGGACTCGCCGGTGATCACCACGTATTCCCCCGCATCGATCGAAAGGTAGATGCCGCGCAACGCCGCGGCCCTTACCCCGTTGTTGCCGTAGAGCATCGAAACGTTCTCCATCTGGATGAAAGCGTCCATGGATTCTCCCTCGGATTTACAAACTGCGTATGGCTTCCGTCGGCGAGAGCGCCGCGGCTCTGCGCGCCGGCGGGACAGTCCCCAGGAGCCCCAGCACAATTCCGATCGCGACGCCCAGAAGGGCAGGGGAAAACGCCGCCTCCGCCTTCTCGACGCCGAAGAGCGGCGCGGCGAGCATTGCAGCGGCCACGCCGATGAAGGCGCCGGAGACCGAGGACAGGAGAGATACCCACCCCGTTTCCCAGAACAGGAGGGAGAGGATCGCCCTCCTCCGGAAGCCCACCGCCCGCAGGACGCCGATCTCCTTCGTCCGCTCCTGCACGCTGCCCATCACGGTGACGAACACCATCAGCCCCCCGATCGCCAGGACGATGGCGGAAACGCCGAGCCCGAGGCGGCGGAACTGGTCCACCGCCGCCTTGCGGCTCTCCACCACCTGCCGGATCGCCGAGACCCTGGCGCCCGGAAGGGCATCTCCGATCTGCGCCACGATCTCCTCCACCGGGCAATCCTTGCACAGCGCAGCCACTTCAAAGAAGGTCACGCCCCGGAAATTCCCAGCCAGGGACCGGACCTCGCCGATCGAAGCGATGATCATCCCGTCCTCTTTCTCACCGGTAGGATGCAGGACTCCGGTCACGAGGAATGTCCTTCCGCCGGAGACGACGGTTCCTCCGGGCCCTTTATCCAGGGCCGCAGAGACCTCGGAGCCGAGGAGGACCTCCCCCTTCTCCCGGATCGGACTCCCGGAAATCTTCCACCACGGCCGCGCCGCCACGATCTCCATCGCCGGAACGCCCATCCACACGAGGTTCTTCCCCGAAGCGTCCGCCGCGGCAAGGAAGAACGGGACGACCGACCGGAGGCGCTCTTTCATTTCGATCCCCCGGATCGCCTTCTCGTCCGCCGTCGTCAGCCGGGAATGCGCCACCTGGGTGCCGCCAAGGGAGATGTCCCCGAAGCCGAGCGAGAGTTGTTCCGTGCGGGGGGTGATCAGAATGTTGGCGCCGAACCGGTCCAGCTTGTCTTGAACCGCCTGCTCCATCTGCGCGGTAAGCGACGCAAGGGCGACGAATGTCCCTATCCCCAGGAAGATCCCCAGCCCCATGAACACCGCCCGCGACTTGCGGCGGAAGAGATTTTTCCATGCCAGCTTCCGGATGTTCATCGCTCCGACCCCTTCTTCCTCACGTCCGCTTCCGGAAGAAATAATCTTTCCCGGCGGCGATGTCGCTTTTCTTAACCACCAGGTACTGCTCTTCCACCTTGCGCGCCAGCGGATGAGGATTGCACCCGCCCTTGACCTCGCCGATTTTCGCGGAGGGAAACGTCTGACCGCAGTTGTTGCATACCATCAGGTCGTTCTCCTGCCGGTAGCCACGGTTCGCCCGGAAACAGACGTCGCACGAATCGAGCGCGGCACGGTAGGCTCCGTCGGAGCTTTTCAGCGCGAAATAATAAAGCTGCCGTCCGTCGACCTCTTGCTGGAGAAAGAGCGCCTTGCCCGTATCGAGCGTTTTCAGTGGGATCTTCACCTCGTCCGAGGTCTCGACAATCCCGGCCGACTTCGCGATCTCCGCGGGGGATTTCCTGAAGATCCCGTCGAGCAACCCGGCCTGTGCAGGCGTGGCGAGCCCTGCGAGTAGAAGAATCGCAGCCGCGATCTTCGTGCCGATGTTCCTGCCCCGTTTCCCGTTTGCAGTCATTTCCCTGCGTCCTCCCGGATCAAGATGTCGGGAGGCATGTATCACATTCCGTGCCACGATCCCTTCGGTTTAAAAATCCCTGATTTGTCGGCAAGATTCAGAAAGAAGGAACAATAATGTCCAGGTTGGGGGGGCGATCGTTTAAAGAATATTCTTCGTACCTATGGAGAGTATTCCCCGGCGGCTGGAGATTCTCCACGCATCGGCGGGCCTTGCGTCACTAGACGGGCGGCCGCGAAGACTCCCGTCCGACCACGAGGACCGAGATGTTCAGCCGGTGCCGCAGTTCATCGATGGTCGAGCCGTAGAACCAATCCGAAAACCCCTTGTGACCGTGGGCCCCGACGACGAGAAGCTCCACTCCGTGCCGGGCGATGATCTCCGGGATGACCCGCACCGGGTGGCCGAAGCCCAATTCGGTCTCGACCTCGACGTCGTATTTGCCGAGCGTCACGGCATACCGCTTGAGGCGGTTGCGGTCCTCCTCGCTCTCCTTGTCCCCCGCCTCGCCCCCCAGAGCTCGCGCGCCCGCGCTTTCGACGCAGTGCAGCAGCAGCAGCGGGCATCGGGCGGACGCCGCCAGCGCAGCGGCCCGTGAAAGCACCTCCCCATCGGTCGGGCCGAAGTCCAGCGCCGCGGCGATCTTGCGGAACGGCCGCGAAGGCTCTCCGATCTTCGGTTCGGGCCCGACATGGACGTCCGACGGCCTGCGCTTCCATCCCCGGCGGAACAGGAAGGGCTCCGCAATGACATATAAAAGAAGCAACCCGACCGCGGCGATGACCGGAAGGGCCACGGCCCGGGCCACCAGGCCCGCCGTCCCTCCCTTTTCCAGCCACCCCGCGACCTCCCCCGCCACGAGCTTTATGTTGAGCGCCGCTATGATCCCCGCCGTGCCCCATGCCAGCCCCTTCACCCACGTCCTGATGGCGAAGGCGCCCATCATTCCTCTGTCGCTCACCATGTGGATGAGAGGTATGACCGCGAAGGATAGTTGGAGGCTTAGAACCACCTGGCTTAAGACCAGCAGCTCCCCTGTCGCCCCCTCCCCCCTGATCACTATGACCGCCACGGCCGGGATGATGGCCAGCGTACGTGTCACAAGGCGGCGGAGCCAGGGCCGCAGCCGGATGTTGACGAACCCTTCCATCACGATCTGGCCTGCGAGGGTCCCGGTAATGGTCGAGCTCTGTCCTGCACAGATCAGTGCGAGCGCGAAAAGGAACGGGGCGACCTTGGTTCCCACAAGCGGGGCGAGCAGGCGGTGCGCGTCCTGTATCTCGGCAACGTCGAAGTGGCCCGACCGGTGGAAGACGGCGGCGGCCATGATCAGGATGGCGGCGTTTATGAAGAACGCCATGTTGAGCGCGACGACCGAATCGATGAGGTTGAATTTCAGCGACTGGTGGATCCCCTGGGCGGTCTTGACCACCTTGCGCGACTGGACCAGCGCGGAGTGCAGGTAGAGGTTGTGCGGCATGACCGTCGCGCCCAGGATGCCGATGGCGAAATACAACGCGTCGGCGTCGGGCAGGCCGGGTACGAATCCCCGCGCGATCCCCGAAAAGTCGGGCCGGGATATCACGATTTCCACGAGGAAGCATCCGCCGATCGTAGCCACCATGACCAGGATGAAAGCTTCCATTTTGCGGATGCCCGCCTGGTGAAGGAACAGGATGAGGAAAGTGTCCAGTGCGGTGATCAGCACACCGTAGATCAGGGGGATGCCGAACAGCAGCTGCAGCCCGATCGCGGAGCCGAGCACCTCGGCCAGGTCGCAGGCGGCGATGGCCACCTCGCAAAGGATCCACAGCGCGGCGTTGACGGGCGCGGGTTAACGATCGCGGCACGCCTGCGCCAGGTCTCGCCCGGAGACCAACCCAAGCCTCGCCGACAGGCTCTGGAGAAGCACCGCCATGGCGTTGGACATGAGCAGGACCCAGACGAGCGAGTAGCCGTACCGCGACCCCGCGGCGATGTCGGTCGCCCAGTTTCCCGGGTCCATGTAGCCCACGGAAACCAGGTAAGCGGGGCCGCCGAAAGCCAGGAGGCGGCGAAAGAATCCCCGCTTCACCGGGATCGCCACCGTCGAGTGCACTTCGGAGAGGGATCTCTCTTCCGCCATCAGCCTATTCGCCTGCGGGAAGGGCCAACGAGAACTCGACCCCCTTTCCATCCGTGAGGTTGCGAACCGATAGGACGCCGTCGTGCTGGTCGGCGATTCGGGAAACGATGGAAAGCCCGAGGCCCGTTCCGCTGTCCTTCGTGGTGAAAAACGGGTCGAAGATCCGTTCGAGCCGGTCCTCGGGGATCGGCGGCCCGGTGTTGACAACCCGCACTACGAAGATCCGTTTCTCCCCCTGCCGCTCCCGGTCGACGAAGAAGCCGAGCGTGCCCCCGCCTTGCGGGGCCATCGCCTGGATGCCGTTGATGGCGATGTTCAGAAGGAGTTGGGTCAACTGGTCGGGGTCGCCCGACACGATCGGGGACTTCTCTTCCGCGTACGGCGCCGCGGTGACCTTCACCCCTTCTTTCCGGGCCTGCGTTTCCACCAGAGCAACGACGCGGCCGACGACTTCCCGAAGATCGAGCGGGCGCCGGTCGGCGGGGGCGGGGCGTGCGAAGGTGAGGAATCTTTCGGCGGTCTGCGCCAGACGGTCGATTTCCCCGATGTGGAGGTCGAGCATCCGGTGCTCCGGCGCATCCGGCGGGATGATATCCCTGAAAATCTCGGCCGTCCCTTTCATGGCGTGCAACGGGTTCTTGATCTCGTGCGCGATTCCCGCGGTCATCTCCCCCAGCGCACCGAGGCGGCCCGCCCGGATCAGCTGGGATTCGATCCGCTGCTGTTCCTCCAGGGCGTCGGAGAGCTTCCTCGCGAGCTGCTCCTGCTTCTCCCGCTCCCTGCGCTCCCGGTCCACGAGCAGCCCCGCCACCACCGCCACGATGTTGTACAGGAGGATCTCCAGCCCTTTTTCCAGGGCATCGGCCGGGTCACGGGAAACCAGGCTGGTGAACGCGTGGGGGAAATAGATGAGGGATGCGAACGCCGACAGGGAGATCCCGCCGCGCACCCCTTCGGAAAACGCCGCGAACAGGATCGGGAGATAGTACAGGCGCCGCGCCACGTCGTGGACCCAGCCGTGGTGGGCCGGTGTGCGGTAGTGCAGAACGGTGATCAAGAGACAGGGGAGCCAGGCCGTGAGGACCATCCTGGCCGAGAAGAGGGACCGCACGTCCCTCAGGATGCCCTTGATCATTCCCCCCGGGGCGTCTTCAGGCATCGCGGCGGATACCGTACTTCTCGATCCGGTAGACGAGGATATGCCGCGGTACGCGCAGGTACGCGGCGGCCTGCGTGATGTTTCCCCCCTTCAGGCGAAGCGCCCGTTCGATCACCTTTTTCTCCAGGTCCACCAGCGACAGCCCCTCGGGGGGAAGGGGAGGCCAGGTCTCCCCGACCCCTTCGGCCGCTCCTCCCGCCTCGCCGTCTCTCCCCTTCGGCGGCAGGGGAAGATCCTCCATCGAAACCTCGTTCCCCCGGCAGAGGATCGCCATCCGCTCGCAGGCGTTTGAAAGCTCCCGCACGTTCCCGGGCCAGGAGCGGGATTTCAGCTCCTCCATCACGGCGGTCGGCACGGTCAATTCCCTGTCCGCGCTCAACTCCCGCATGAAATGCTCCACCAGCGGCGGGATGTCCTCCGGCCGATCCCGGAGAGGAGGGACCCGAACCTCCACCACGTTCAGTCGGTAGTAGAGGTCCTCGCGGAACGTCCCCTCCCGGAGCAGCGAAGGAAGGTCCCGGTTGGTCGCCG
>JAGVHM010000150.1 GCA_020056545.1 bacterium | reverse complement strand
TACAAGGAGCATGTCCTCAAGGCGTGCGAGCGGGTGAAAGCGCTTCCGATCTCGATGATAGCGCCTTCGCACGGGCCGATCCTGCGCAAGGACCCAGGTTCCCGCGTCGCCTGGTACGAGGAGCGGGCCTCCGTGCTGTCCCGCGTCACCGGGAAGAAGGTGGCGATCGTCTATGTGTCGGCGTACGGGAACACCGCCGCGATGGCGGGGAAGGTCGCGGAGGGAGTCCGGGCGGGCGGGGCCGACCCTATTCTTATGAATGCCGTGGAAGTGCCGATGGAGAAGATCATCGACGAGTTCGAGGTGGCCGCCGGGTTCCTGATCGGGACTCCGACGCTTAACAGCAACGTTCCGCATCCGATCCTGCAATTGATCGCCAACCTGGTCGTGCTGAACGTAAAGGGGAAGCCCGCGTCGGTGTTCGGCTCCTACGGGTGGAGCGGGGAGGCGATCAAGACGGTCCAGGATATCCTGGTTTCCATGCGCCTGAAGGTTTCTCCGGAGCCGGTCCGGGTCAGGATGGCGCCATCAGACGCAGACCTTGCCGCCTGCGTGGAGTTCGGCAAGAAGTTCGCGGAAATCGTGCGGGGCGGATAATACCGCGCAGTGGGGACCGGCTGCGCCCCCCTCCTGCGGCGGCTCCGCCGGACCCCCTGCGGCGGACGCGACTTCCGGGATCCACTCATTTTTTATCGGGCTTCACGCCTTCCTTGCGGAACTCCCGGTCCGCGTCCTTCTTGATCTGCTTGTGCTTGTCGATCGCCTCTCCCCGGATCTCCGCCTTGCACGGGTCGCAGATCGCGTCGGTCATCTCCTTTTCCTTCCCGCAGATCATGCAGCGCCTCTTCTCCGTCCCCATCGCCGCCTCCTGGCAGTTGATGCCTTCCTGTCACCGGTAGATAATTATCGTCCCGGGGGCCCGGAAACGCGACAGGTTTTACGACATCCAATATGCGGTTCGGGAGATCAGCCCCGGCGGAAATCAGGAGCATGAAGGAGACGGACATGGCTACGGAGAAAGCCCGGATTCCGGAAAAGGAGCGCCGCGGGCTCGTCCTGGTCCTGACCGGGGACGGGAAGGGGAAGACCACCTCCTGCCTCGGGATGGCGGTGCGGGCGGTCGGCTACGGAATGAGCGTCGTCATGATCCAGTTCATAAAGGGGTCGCTGCATTACGGCGAGCTCGACGGGGCAAAGCGCCTGGCCCCCGAGTTCGAGCTGATCCCGATGGGGAAGGGGTTCGTCGGCATCATGGGGGACAAGCTGGCGTTCTCCGAGCATGTGGAGGCAGCCCGGGAAGCGCTCTCGGCCGCGCGGGAGAGGATGCTCTCCGGGAAGCACGACATCGTCATCCTGGACGAAGTCAACGTCGCTCTGCGCCTGGGGCTGCTGGAACTGCCGGACGTTCTCTCGCTGATCCGTGAAAAGCCGGAGAACGTGCATCTGATCCTGTCCGGCCGGAGCGCGCACGAGGAAGTGATCCGGCAGGCCCACCTGGTGACCGAGATGCGGTGCATCAAGCATCCCTACGATATCGGGATCGAGGCCGAGAAGGGAGTCGACTATTGAAGGGCCCCTGACCTACTTGGCTCTTTCCTGCAGGGAGGAGCCGTAGAGCAGCCCGAAGTAGTCTTCCGCGTTGCGGATGAAGAGCTTCCCGCCGCCCGCCATGTTCTCTCCGGCCAGCTGCCCCTGCTTGATGGCGCTGCGCCAGCCGAAGTTGATCCGGCTTTCCTTGCGGTTGATGTCGAAAACCTCGGCGCAGTCTCCCGCCGCGAAGATGTTGGACACGTTGGTCCGCAGGTACTCGTCGACCAGCACTCCCGTACCCACCTTCACGCCGCTTCCCTCCAGGAAACCGACTGCGGGTAGCCGCTCGGTCGCGACCACGATCGCCTGGCAGCGGATCTCCTCGCCGCCCGTTGTCCGGACTGCGAACGTCCCTCCGTCCATGTCCAGGACGTCGGCGATGTCGGTCCCTTCCTTGATCCGCACGCCGTTTTTCCGGAGCAGATCCGTGACTTTCGCCTCGATGTCGCCGGGGATGGGGTTCCCGAAGCGGGGGAGCCCAGGGTTCACCCAGGTCACCTGCTGGCCCAGCTTGCGCAGCGCGCGCGCGGCCTCGATTCCCAGGTAGCCGGGGCCGTAGACAAGCGACGCATCTGCGCGCATCGCGCGGGCACGGATCCGGAGCGCGTCCCCCAGGGAATTCAGCAGGAGGAAGGATCCCGGGTTCGCCATCAGCGCAAGAGGGACGATCGGCTTCCCTCCGGTCGCGACGAGCAGGAAGTTGTACGTCTCCTCCGTGCCGTCCGAGAAGGTCACGCGGTTCCTGGCGCCGTCCACACGCCGCGCGCGCTTGCCCTGTCGCACCTCGATCTTCCACGCGGAAAGCTTTTTCCCCTCAGGGTCGGCGATGGCGGCGGGCTCCTTCTCGCCGGAGACTATGTCCGGAAGATGGGGCCGCAGGTACGGGGATCCGTATTCCTCGGTGGCGACGATGACTTCCGCATCCGGGTCCGTTTCCCTTGCCGCCCTTGCCGCGGCGATCGCGGCCGGGCCGCTTCCCAGGATCAGGTAGCGCATGAAAACCCTCCGAAGGGTGAATTTTCCCACTGGAAACTACATCTTAATGCCAGGAGGTGCGCAATGAAAATCGAAATTTATGCTACGCCAGCGGACCCTGGTGCCGGACGTCCTTCCCCTTGACCATGAAGATCACATCCTCGCAGATGTTGGTCGCATGGTCGGCGATCCGTTCGACGTGCCGGGAGACCAGGATAAGATCGAGCGACCGCTTTATCGTGCCTGGGTCCGCCATCATGTACGTCAGGAGCTCCCGGAACACCTGGTCCTTCAACTGATCCACGAGGTCGTCCTTCTTGATGGTGCCGTAGGCGAGATCGACGTTTCCGTTCACGAAGGCGTCGAGCGCGTCCCGGAGCATCTCCTTGGCGATCTCCGCCATCCGGGGGATGTCGATCAGCGGTTTCACGGGGGGTACGGCGAGGAGGAACTCCGCCCGCTCGGTGATGTTGATCGCCTGATCGCCGATCCGCTCCATGTCGGTGTTGATCTTCATGGCGGCCGCGATGAACCGGAGGTCCGCGGCGGTGGGCTGCCTCAGCGCGATCATCTCCAGGCAGATCTCGTCGATGTCGATGTGCAATTGATTGACCTGGGTCTCCATCGCCTGGACCTCGGGGAGCATCTCGATCTTCCGCTCCACCAGCGCCTGGATCGCCCGGTGGGTCATCTGCTCGACCAGCCCGCCCATACGGAGGACCGTTTCCCGGAGGTTCCCCAGCTCTTCCCGGTAATGTTTCTTCATATCGGCTCCTCGTCTTTCTCGGGCTAAGCTGCGGGCCGTCAGAGGAACGTTGCCGGAGCCGTCAGCTTCAGCCCGAGTTCTTATTGTTATCCGAACCTTCCCGTGATGTATTCCTCGGTCCGCTTGTCGGCGGGATTCGTGAAGATCTTCGCCGCCTTGTCCAATTCGATCAGGTCACCCAGAAGGAAAAAAGCGACGAAATCGGAAATCCGCCCCGCCTGCTGCATGTTGTGTGTGACGACAACGATCGTGTACTTGTCGCTTAAGTCCTCGATCAGTTCCTCTATCTTCGCCGAAGACACCGGGTCCAGCGCCGAACAGGGCTCGTCCATAAGCAGGACCTCCGGCTCGACGGCGAGCGCCCGCGCGATACACAGCCGCTGCTGCTGCCCGCCGGAGAGGCTCGTCCCCGGCCGGTCCAGGTGATCCTTCAATTCATCCCAGAGCGCCGCCATTCGCAGCGATTTCTCCACCACCTCCGCCATCTCGGAGCGCGTCCGTTTCTTCCCGTTGAACTTCAGCCCCACGGCCACGTTCTCGAACGCGGACATCCGGGGGAAGGGGTTGGGCTGCTGGAAGACCATTCCGACTTTACGCCGCAGGAGCACCGGATCGATCTTCTCGGAGTAGATGTTCCGCCCGTCGAAGAGCACGTCTCCCGATACCCGGAAGCCGGGGGTGAGGTCGTGCATCCGGTTCAGGCAGCGGATGAAGGTGCTCTTCCCGCACCCGGAGGGCCCCATCACCGAGGTGACCGAGTTCCTGCGAATGTCCATGGTGATGTTTTTCAGCACCTGGTGCTCCCCGAACCATGCGCAAAGATCCTTGACCTGCAGGGCGTTTTCCATCGCTCGTCTTCCCCTCCTATTTCTTGACCCTCGTAAAATAGCGCGCGCCTGCGCTGATGAGAAAAACCATTCCGATCAGGACGACCGCGCCGGCCCAGGCCTTGTCGTGCCAGTCTTCGTACGGGGAGATCGCGTAGCTGAAAATCTGAAGCGGGACCGCGGCTATCGGCTGGTCCAGTCCCGACTGCCAGAACTGGTTGCCCAGCGCCGTGAACAGAAGAGGGGCGGTTTCTCCTACGATCCGCGCCATCGCCAGCAGGATGCCGGTGACGATCCCGGCAGTGGCGGTCCGGACCGTGATGAAGAGCGTCGTCTTCCACCGCTCGATCCCGAGCGCCAGCGCCGCCTCCCGCACCGACTGCGGGACCGTCCGGAGCATCTCCTCCGTCGTCCGGACCACGACGGGGATGAAGATCATGGCCAGCGCGGCTGCGCCCGCCCATGCGGAGAACCGCTTCATGGGAAGGACCCACAGTACGTATCCGAAGATCCCCATGATGATCGAGGGGACTCCCGCCAGCATATCCACGGCGAACCGGACCGTGGCGGCGAACTTACCCCGGCCGTATTCCGCGAGGTAGATGCCGCTCATGACCGCCAGGGGAATTCCACCGGCCATGGCGAGCCCCGCCATCGTCAGTGTCCCCAGGATGCCGTTCGCGATCCCACCTCCGGGCTCTCCCACGGGATGGGGGAGGTCGGTCAGAAGCGTCCACTTGAGCTCCCTGGCGCCCTTCCAGAGGAGGTCGAAGAAGATCAGGAACAGGGGCAGGACCACGAGCAGGGCGGAGAGGGCGAACAGCGCCCTGGCGGCTTTGTCGGCGGCCCTGCGGCGATAGGCGATCGTTTCCATCTCTTCAGATCCCCCTGGCGGCGCGTGACACCATTGCCTTGAGGATCCACTTCGCCGCGAGGTTCACCACGAACGTCAGCAGGAACAGCACCAGGCCGATCTCCACCAGCGCCGCCAGGTAAAGGTCGCCGGTCGCCTCGGTGAACTCGTTGGCGATCACGGCGGCCATCGAGTAGCCGGGCTGGAAGACCGACAGGAGGATGTCGGGCCGGTTCCCGATCACCATGGTGACCGCCATCGTTTCTCCGAGGGCCCTCCCCAGCCCGAGGATCGTCGCTCCGAAGATCCCCGGGATGCAGTGCTGGCCGATGACGATCCGGATCATCTCCCAGCGGGTCCCCCCTAGCGACAGAACAGCTTCTTTCTGTATGCGGGGGACGGTCGCCAGGACCTCCCGGCTCACGGAGAGGATGAAAGGAATGATCATGATGGAGAGCAGGACGCCCGCCGCCAGCATGCTGGGCCCGTACACCGGACCTTTGAATAGGGGAATCCAGCCGAGATATTCCGCCGCCGGCTTCATGAGCCAGTCCCGCAGGACGGGAACAAGCACGAAGATTCCCCATAATCCGTAGATGACGCTCGGGATGGCCGCAAGGAGCTCCGCGAGGAACGACACCGGGGTTTTGAGCCATTCCGGCGCGAACTCGTTGATGAAGATGGCGGACCCGACGGCGAGCGGCACGGCAAGGAGAAGCGCGATGAAGGAGGAAACGATCGTTCCATAGATGAAGGTGACCGCGCCGAAGTTTTCCACGACCGGGTCCCACGTTTTCGTCACGAGGAACGATGCGCCGAATTTCCTGATCGAAGGGAGCGACTCCCGCACCAGGAGCGCGAAGAGCAGGACGGCCAGGAACAGGACGCCGAACGCGAAAAAGGCGGTCGTTTTCTCGAAGAGGACGTCCTTCGGATTGTCGGCGGCTCGGCGCATTTTTCCGCTCTTTCAGGACTCCGGGCTCGCGGGGGACTTCCCCGGAGCTACGTTCGCGACCTTCGCCCGCTCACTGCGGATTCCGCTTCGACGCAATCTATCCCTTCGCTCCAT
>JAGVHM010000026.1 GCA_020056545.1 bacterium | reverse complement strand
TGTCAGGCGATTTCGATTATCTAAGGGAGCGGGGTATCTCCGCGCAGAAAATTCCGCTCTCGCGCGCCGTGGGAACGGCGTTGGCCGGGGGTGTTCTCTCTCTGGCGGCGATGGCTGCGACCGTTTCCATCTTCATCGCGCTGTCGGGCCGGCTGCCTGCTTTCTCCCGGGTGATCGGGCCCGCCGCCGAGATTCTTGCCCTGCCATTCCTTATCCCCTGGGCTGTGTTCATTCTCGCCTCGACGATCCTTTCCGGGGGAGCGTCCCTCCTTGGGTGGCGCGCGGCGCAGTCCCGCCCGAGATGACCGTCCCCTGGCGATTCGCCGGAATCGCATCGTGCCTGGCCGCGTGTCTCCTCCTGCTGGCGCCGGCGCACGCGGCGGACACGTCGGAGAAACTTCGGAAAGAGAAGGCGCGGCTCGTGGAGATGAAGGAAAAGGCCGAGAAGACGGCTGCGGAGCTCGCGGAGACGATGCGGCGGGAAAAAATGAGCCGGAGCAGGATGAACGATTTCGAGGCACGGCTGGCGAAGCAGCGGCGCCTGATCGCAAGCATAGACCGCAGGCTTTCGATTCTCGGCGGGCAGATGGAAAGGACGGAGCGGGCGGTCCGGGCGCTCGACGAAGAGCGCGGCAGGGTGCACGGGACCCTGAACGCCGTGTCGCGTGATGTGTTCGCCGGCGACAGGACGAGGATCGGGGCCCTGGCTGAGGACTCGTACGGCGAGCGATCGCGCTACTTCGCCGGCAGGGTTCTGTCGAAGGAGCTGGCCCGGTACGGCCGTCTTTCCGCCGACAAGGATGAGAAGGAGAAGGTCCTCTCCGGCATAGAGCGCAGCATCGAGGATTCAGAGCGCCGCATGGCGGCGCAGAGGAAAGCAGGGGACAAGCTCGCCACGCAGCAGGTGGAGGAAAAGAAGCGGCTTGTGGAGATAGAGGCGAAGAAGAAAAAGAAAGTTGCCGAGCTTCGCGCCCTTCGTTCGCGGATCGCGAGGATGGAATCGCTCGTTTCCCGGATCGAGCGGCAGGCGGGGGAAAAGGAACGCGGGGGGAAGGAACCTCGCAAGGCCGGCCCCGCGCGGTTTTCCGGGGTCTCCGGCGGACTGGTCCGCCCGCTCGAGGGGAAGGTGATCGGGAGGTTCGGAAAGCAGCGGGATCCCGTCTTCGACGTGGACGTGGAGAACCGCGGGGTCGAGATCGAAGCCCCCTCCGGGGCCGTCATACATGCGGTCGGCAAGGGTGAAGTCGTCTTCGTCGGCAGCGTGTCGGGGTTCGGCAGGGTGCTCATCGTCCAGCACGGCAGCGGCCTTTTCTCGGTCTACGGAAAAGCCGGCGGTTTTTCCGTGAAGCAGGGGCAGGCGGTGGCCGCGGGAGAGGCCGTGGGGCAACTGCCGGCGAGCCCGGACGGGAAATCGGTGCTATACTTGGAACTCAGGGCTGCGGGGACCGCCATCGATCCTGCTGCGGTGATCCCCCTTTTCCGGTAAGGCGCGCCTGATCGCCAGCACGTTTCTTCAAAGGAGGCGTTTGATGAAAGGCAGGAAATGGCTGGGCCCCGCGGCGGTTCTCCTGGTGTTCCTCGTGGGGTTCATCTCCGGGGATCTCACCGCCTCCCGCCAGGGGGCGCAGGCAAACGTCGCGTTCGGAAAGCTCAAAACGCTGGGCGATGTCCTCTCCCAGGTCCAGGTGAGCTATGTGGAGGAACCCAACGTAGACGAGATGATCAACGGGGCGATCAAGGGGATGCTCCAGACGCTGGACGCGCATAGTTCATACCTCAGCCCCGACATGCTGAAACAGGTGGAAGTGGAGACCAGGGGCGCCTTCGGGGGCCTCGGCATCGAGATCGGCGTCAAGGACGGGGTCCTTACGGTCATCTCCCCGATCGAGGACACCCCCGCGTTCCGCGCGGGGCTCCAGCCGGGGGACAAGATCGTGCGGATAGAGAAAGAGCCGACCCGGGACATGAGCGTCATGGATGCGGTCAAGAAACTGCGCGGCGAGCCGGGGACGAAGGTCACGATCACGATCGTTCGGGAAGGGCTGTCCGAGCCCAAGACCTACACCATCACCCGGGACATCATCAAGATCCGTAGCGTCAAGGTGAAGGAACTGGGCGACGGCATCGGCTACATCCGCCTGACCCAGTTCCAGCAGGATACCGACGGCGAGCTTGAAAAGGCGCTGCAGCGGCATACGAACGGGAAGGGAGGTCTTAAAGGCCTTGTGCTCGACCTTCGAAACAACCCCGGGGGCCTTCTCGACCAGGCCGTGAAGGTGGCGGACAAGTTCCTCGAGTCGGGCCTCGTCGTCTACACGGACGGACGGCTGGAAAACCAGAAGTTCAAGTACTTCGCCCGCAAGGAGGGTACGTATACGGGGTTCCCGATCGTGATACTTGTGAACGCCGGAACGGCCTCGGCATCGGAGATCGTGGCCGGCGCGCTTCAGGACCACGGACGTGCGATCGTCCTGGGGACGCAGACCTTCGGAAAAGGGTCCGTTCAGACCATCATACCCATGGAGGATGGCTCGGCGCTCCGGTTGACTACCGCCCGCTACTACACGCCGAACGGGCGTTCCATACAGGCCAAGGGGATCGAGCCGGATATCGTGGTCACCGACGGACGCGAGGCCGGCGAGGGACACCCCGGGCCTCTCCGGGAAAAAGACATCGAGCGCCACCTGAAGGGTGAGAACGAGGAGAAGGAAAGCTCCGGGACGAAGGCGGAGCCGCCCGCGCCCAAGAGCAAGGGGGAAGACCCTTCGGGAAAAAAGAACGGAAAAAAGACGGCGGCGCAGGGCGAGGAGGTGAAGAAGGAGGCCGCCAAGGATCCCCAGCTCGAGCGGGCGACGGAGCTCCTCAAGGGGTGGGAGATCTTCAAGACGCGCTTCATCGATAAATCCAAGCCGTCCTGAAGCGACGCCGGCCGGTTCATGGAGTTTCGGTTCCGGTAATGATGAGGGTGACCGCAAGGGGGCGGGAGAGCGGGAAAAGGCGGCGGTGGGGGACGCTGATGGGGGGAGCGTTTCTCGCCGGTCTCCTGGCGATGGGCGTGTTGCTGCTTCTGCCCGGACACGGGAAAAGGGAACAGGGGCCCGCTTCCTCCTTCGCCCCGCCGGCGATCCTGTCTCCGCCCGCTCCGCAGCCGGCCGGGCAACCCCCCGCGTCGCGGCTGGCCATCGTCGTGGACGACCTGGGGTACGAACCTTCCCTCGATGCCGAATGGCTGAAGATCCCTGAAAAGGCCACCGTTGCCGTTCTTCCGTTCGGCCCTTCCTCCAGGAAAGTCGCCGAAACGGCCCGCGCCCGCGGGTGGACGGTGATCCTGCACATCCCCATGGAACCTGAAAGCCCGGTTTCCGACAGGACGGAGCGGTTCCGCATACGCAGGGGGATGGGCAGGGAGGAGATCGAGACTCTTCTTCAGCGCATGGCCGAAAACCTTCCACAGGCGACGGGCGCGAGCAATCACATGGGCTCCGCGGCGACCGCGGACCCGGTCACGATGGCGGCGGTCGCATCCACGCTGCGGAAGATGGGGTTCTTCATGCTGGACAGCGCGACCACCCCGCGGTCGCTTGTCCTGGATGCGGCCCGGGACGCAGGGATTCCCGCGGCCAGGCGGGATGTGTACATCGACGGCTCGGTTTCTCCCATGGAGATGACGCGCCAGTGGGAGCAGGCGGTGTCCGCCGCGAAAGAGAAAGGCTCGGCGATCCTGGTCCTCCAGGGGGGAATGGACACACTGCGTATCCTTGTCGAACTGCTTCCCCGGCTCCGTGAGGAAAACGTCGAGGCGGTGACGCTCGACGAGCTTTTCCGCGCGGGAAAGGAAGCTTAAGAATGGTGCAGGGGGACCGCCGCGGCGTTCTGACCGTCACCGAACTGACGGCGCGCATCAGGACGTGCCTGGAAGAGGAGTTCCGCTCCGTACGCGTGGAAGGCGAGGTCTCCAACTACAAGCTTTACCCTTCCGGCCACCGGTACTTCTCGCTCAAGGACGAGGGGGCCCAGGTCCGCGTGGTGCTGTTCCGCGGGAGGGATCGTTTCATATTCGGGGACGTCCGGGACGGCCAGACCGTCGTGATTTCCGGCTCGCTGGGGGTTTTCGAGAAAAAGGGCGAATACCAGATCTACGCGCAGTCCGTCGAGGTCAGCGGCATCGGCAGCCTGTTCATCGAGCTGGAGAAGCGGAAAGCCAGGTTGGCCGCGGAAGGGCTTTTCGAACCGGAGCGGAAGCGGCCGCTCCCGGCGTTCCCGGTACGGATAGGCATCGTGACTTCCCGGCAGGGAGCTGCGCTGCGGGACATGATCAGGGTTGCCCGCGGCCGGTGGCCCGCGATAGGCATCACCCTTGCGCCCGCCCTGGTGCAGGGGGAAGGAGCGGCGGAGGACATTGCGGCAGCTCTCGGCGCGCTATATACGCGGGGGAACGCCGACGTCGTCATCGTTGGGCGCGGTGGCGGTTCGGTGGAGGATCTCTGGGCGTTCAACGAAGAGGTCGTTGTGCGGGCGATCGCCGCATCTCCTGTGCCGACGGTCAGCGCCGTCGGACACGAGACCGATTTCACTCTTGCCGACCTGGCGGCGGACC
>JAGVHM010000099.1 GCA_020056545.1 bacterium | reverse complement strand
GTTGCCTGGATTAGAGATCCGTTCCTGTAGGTGAATCCGGCAGGTCCCCTGCCCGGGATATCCGCTTCAATGATATTCCCGAAAGAGTCGCGCTTATACGATGCCATCATGTCGCCCGACGTCCTGGCGTTTGATATATTTCCCGATTGATCGAACGCCATCTTGTAGGAGGCCATTCCCGATTCATGGAGTCCGACCAGGGTCCGCGCCGCATCGTACTCGGCTGTAAGCTGGACGATGCCGCCCCTCAGCACGTGCTCCGGAAGATCGGCTGGCGAGTATCTGATCTCGGTGGCTACCCCTGATGGGTCCGTATGCTTCTGCAGGTTTCCTCGAGCATCGTATGCTATCTGACTTGTAGCACCCATGCTGTTTGTTATCGCGGTCGGAAGCCCGGATTCATTGTATTTATAGGCGCTGTCAGTTCCGTCTACGCCTTTGTATTGTTTGATCAGACCGTTCGGATAATATGCGATCGTCGCCTTTCTGCCTGTCCCGTCCGTAAAGCCGGCAAGGGAACCTTTCTCATCATAGGAATAGCGTTCAACCTCTCCTGCGGGATAGCGAATCTCTACAGGAAGCGGCCATTTCTGGTGATAAACGTATTGGGTAGTCTGGTTCATGGGATCGGTAAAACTCTTGAGAAGGCCGTTCTGGTAATAAGCATATTTTGTTATGCCGCCATGCGGGTTGGATTTTGAGATCAGGCGGCTGTTTTCATACGTCATCTCCCAGACGCCTCCCCATGGGCCGGTAATCGTTCTGCGGTTGCCGGAGGCGTCTTTTTCAAACACCCACTCTTCATCATCTCCATAGCGAACGGTATTTCTGTTGCCTTCCGAACGGTACGAAACATTCATGTAGCCGCTTTTCAAATTAGTGACCCGGCCTGAGACTTCATCATAGGTGATCGCAGCAGACCGTCCGTCGGCATAGATGATCTTTATGACCCGGTTTTTATGGTCATATTCGTAGCGGACCCTGGTGCCGTCGAAGCGGACGGTTTCGACAAGTCTGTTATCGGAATCATAGCGGTAAGCCGCCTTTCTGCCCGTCGAGTCCTCTATCCCCGCAATGCGATCTCCGGACCAGGCAAGCTTCAGCCATTTGCCGGTACTAACGGCAATACGGGATGTCCTGCCTTTCGCGCGTTCGATCTTTACCGAGTTGTTTCTCAAGTCGGTTATCCGCGTAAGGGCGCCGGAAGCATCGAACAACTGTTCCTGGCCGGAAGGGAGCGTGTATATGAAAGAAGCGCCTTTTTTAATAATCGTATGACTTGCAAGGTCAGGGCAGCGGAATATACCCTTCGCATCGGTTTTGAATAGAAAAGGATTGCCGGATTCGTCCTGATATACGATCTGCTTTTGGTCGAAGAGGAGCCGCACCCCGTATTTCCATGTCCAGCCGGGGCCGAATTCTCCATTTGAGCCGGCAAGGTCGGTCGAAAAAGCCCTCGTTACCTCCAGCGGGAATATCGGGTCATTGCCTGGGATGTCCTTTTCGTTGAATGAAAGGGTCCCTGACCATGGGCTCACCTGCAGGGATTGCAGGACTCCCCGGTGAGCGGTCTCCGAGGCTTCGCGTGGCGGCAATAGCAGCGCATTTGACGGCTGCAACATCAAACACTGCAGAAGAAAGAAAAAGAGTGTTATTTTGGAGGTAATCCTTAAGACGGTCATAATATATGTCCCCCCCCCGCGTGTTTAATCCACCCGCAGGACGATCTTTCCGAACTGCCGTTTTTCCTCGAGCCGTGCCAGGGCTTCCTTCGCCTTCGCCAGTGGGAACACAGAGTCGACCACGGGGCTTAAGCGTCCGTCGCGGAACATCCCGAGCATGTCGGCGAATTCCGCATGGGTTCCCATCGTGGAGCCGTAGACGGTCAGTTGGTTCCAGAATATCCTGGCGATATCCTCCTCCGGATTGGGGCCTGTCGTCGCGCCGCACGTGAGCAGCTTCCCGCCCCTTGCCAGCGAGGCGATCGATTCCTTCCATGTGGCCTTTCCAACGGAGTCGAGGACGATGTCCACCCCCCGCTTGCCGGTGATACGGCGGACCTCGCGGGAGAAGGCACCCGGGGAATGGTCGATGCCGCCGTCCGCCCCCAGCGCCTTGGCGCGGACCAGTTTTTCAGCGCTTCCCGAGGTGACCAGGACATTCAGCCCCAATGCCTTCGCGATCCGGAGCGCGGCGACGCCGACGCCGCTGCCGATGCCGATGATAAGCAGCGTTTCCCCGGGCTTCGCGCACGCTTTCGTGACGAGCATTCTCCATGCCGTGAGGAACGTCAGGGGGAAGGCGGCCGCCTCTTCCCACGAAAGCCCGGCGGGCTTCGGGCAGGCGTTGATCTCAGGCGCGACGACATACTCGGCGTACGTCCCCGCGATGTGCTCGCCGATAAGGTGGAAAGAGACGCAGAGCGAGTGCTCGCCCTTGAGGCAGAACTCGCACTTCCCGCAGTCGATCCCGGGATTCAGCACGACTTCGTCCCCTGACTTCAAGCATGTGACCCCTGGACCGACCGATTCGACGACTCCCGCCCCGTCCGATCCCAGTATGTGGGGGAGGGCCACGATGATGCCGGGGATGCCGCGACGCACGAAGATGTCCAGGTGGTTCAGGGCCGCCGCCTTGACGCGCACCAGGACCTGCCCCGGGCCTGGCGACGGAACCGGCAGATCTCCGTATTCGATCACATCCGGGCCGCCGTGACGGCGGAAAAATATCGCTTTCATGGAATCCTTCCGGGGCAGGCTATTCCGCGTCCCCGTTTTCCTTCATAAGCTTTTCCAGCGCGGCCACTTCGATCTGCAGTAGCGCGGCGGCCTTTTCCTTGTCGCCGTACGCCAGCGCGAGGGCCTGCCGGGCCATCTGCCGGTCCAGAGCCACGACGGCATCCCTTACGTCCTGGAGCGGCTTCGACGACGTGGATTCGTCAGCGGGTTTGCGCCTGCGCCCGTGCAGGATTTCGGAAGGAAGGTCGGCGGCGTCCACAACGGTTCCCTGCCTCTTCCGGGAGGCGATGTTTTTCACCAGGTCGGCAAGTTCCTTGACGTTGCCCGGCCAGGCGTACGTCGCCAGGGCCTTTACGGCGGCTTCGCTGAAACCCTTGAGCGGCTTTTTCCGATCCCGGTTCGCCTCGAAAAGGTGGTGATGGAGAAGGAGGGGGATATCCTCGGCCCTCTCCCGCAGGGGAGGCAGGGAAATATGCCCGGTCAGCAGCATGTCCCGAAGTTCCGCGGGGAATTTCCCCTTGGACGGCAGCTTGTCGAGATCGGAGTCGGAGGAAACGATCAGGCGGACGTCGACCTCGGTCTCCTTGTCGCTTCCCACCTGTGAGACGGTCTTCGCGGCCAGGAGCTTGAGAATCTTCTCCTGGATCCGCTTTTCCGCCTTGTCGATGTCCGCGAGGTAGACCGTCCCTTGATTGGCCAGCTCGATCTTTCCGGGCCGGGGCAGCGTGGCCCGCTGGTAGGCGCCCGCCGCGTGGCCGAACAGATCGCGGTCAAGAAGTTCCCCCGGTATTCCGGCGCAGGCCACAGGGACGAACAGGCCTCCGGATCGCGAGCTCTGGTAGTGGACGACCCTGGCGAAGAACCCCCGCCCCGTGCCGCTTTCCCCTTCAAGCCAGACAGGCGTCTCGGTGTCGGCGAGCCGCTGAACCAGGGATATTGCATTCTGGGACGCCGCGCTGGTGCCGATGACGGCGTGGATCTGGTACTGCCCGCGCGCTTCGGCCTTGAGGAACAGGTTCTCCCGTTTCAGCTGCCGCTGGCTGTACGCCTTTCTTATGAGATGGAGAACCTCTTCCGCCCGGAACGGTTTCGTGAGGTAGTGGAACGCCCCGCCCCGCATCGCCTCGATGGCGCTGTCGACCGTGCCGTAACCGGTCATCACGACGACCTCGGCGTCCGACTGGATCTTCTTGACCGTCTGCAGGACCTCTATCCCGTCGGCCCCGGGCATCCGCAGGTCCGTCAGGATGACGTCGTACCGTTCCCGTTCTATCTTCTCGATCCCTTCCTCGCCGGACGAGGCCTCGTGGACCTCCCAGCCTTCCAGCTGGAAGAGGTTCCGCAGGAAGGAGAGGATCTGCAACTCGTCGTCTATGATGAGGATACGCATGGAAAGGGCGGCGCGCATGAGGAGTTTATACCACGAATCTAAGCGTGGCGGAGCAGCCGGCGCACCGGTTCCCCGATAGCCCGGACGCGCTGGCTTTGAATCCCGCGCGGCGGACGATAGTGGCCCCGCACTCCGGGCATTTCGTGTTTTCGGTCCCGGGGATATGGTGGTTTCCCACGTAGACGTAGGGGAGTTTATTACTGGCGATCCGCCAGGCCGCCTCCAGCCGGCCGGGGGGCGTCGGCGGCGCGGTGAACCGGTGGTGGGGAAAATAACGGGAGAAGTGGAGCGGGATCTCCGGGTCAGTGTCGGCGATGAATTCCACCACCCGGGCGATGGACTCGTCCGAGTCGTTCTCGCCCGTGACCAGCAGGGAGGTGACCTCGACGTGTACGCGCCGCGCGGCCGTCCTGATCGTGTCGAGGACGGGATCGAGCGTTCCTCCGCAATGTTTCCTGTAGAATTCCGGGTCCATCGACTTGAGGTCGATGTTCATCGCGTCCACCAGCGGGAGCAGTTCCGAAAGCGGCTCCGGGGAGATGTAGCCGTTGGTCACAAGCACGTTGGCCATCCCCGCTTTACGGATCTCCCTGGCGCAGTCCATCACGAACTCGAACCAGATGAGAGGTTCGTTGTAGGTGTAGGCGATGCCGATTGATCCCGCCTCCTTCGCGGCCCGAACGAGATCGGAAATCCAGGCCGGCCCGAGGGGAACCTGTCCTTGCACGAGGTGGTAGTTCTGGCAGAAGCCGCACCGGAAGTTGCACCCCACCGAGCCGATCGAGAGGATCGCCGCCCCCGGATGAAAGTGGTACAGCGGCTTCTTCTCGATCGGGTCCATCGCCGCGGCCGCCACCATGCCGTAGGTTAGAGCGTAAAGCGTTCCCTCCACGTTCCCGCGCACCCGGCAGATCCCTGTTTTCCCTCCGGCGATCAGGCAGCGGTGGGGGCACAGCTCGCAGCGGACTGCGTCCCCGTCCGCGTGCCAGTGCGCCGCGACGCGGCGTTCAGCCCCGGACGGAAAATCCATCGAACGCCTCCATCGCAGGCCGCCATTCCACGTCGGCAGCGTTGACATGGGCGCCCGGCGGGCCTTCCCGCATGAAGGCGACGACGCTTTCCACGGCGGCTCGGTCCCCCTGCAGGACCGCCTCGACCCGCCCGTCGTAAAGGTTGCGCACGTATCCCCGCACCCCCCATCGCACCGCGGCATCCCTCGTCGACGCACGGAAATAGACCCCCTGCACCCTGCCCGAGACGACGACCCGCGCTTCGGATGTCCCCTTCATCGCTGATCCTCCGCTTTCGGCCATCTCCAGGAATTCCTTCTCCGTGATCACCGCGATCCCCAGTTCACCCGCCTTCCCAAGCTTGGAACCCGGGTCGGCCCCCGCCACGAGGAAATCGACCTTGCGGCTCAAGCGGGCTGCGACGTTGCCGCCCGCCTTCCGCACCATCTCCTGGGCCTTCGCCCTCGGGAGATGAATCGTCCCCGTGAAGAGGAAGGTTTTTCCGGCCATCTTCCCTACGCGCGGCGGCTCGGGAAGGATCGAGATGTTCCCCCGCTCGATCAGCCGTTCCACGATGCGCGAGCTTTCCGGGGAAGAGAAAAAACCGGATGTGCTTCGCGCAACCTCGGGGCCGACCTCGTGGACTTCGGACAGTTCCTCGGCGCTTGCCTTGCGCAACGCATCGAGAGTGCCGAAGCGCCGCGCCAGCACGGACGAGAGATGCTCCCCCACGTGCGGGATACCGAGGCTGAATAGGAAGCGGGAAAGGGTCGGGGTCCGGCTATTGTCGATGGCGCGCACGAGGTTCTCCGCGGATTTATCGCCCAGCCGCTCCAGGCCGGCAAGCGTCTGCGCGTCAAGGGCGTATATATCGGCCGGCTCCGATACAAGCCCCTCTTCGACCAGCAGGGAGATGATCTTCCCGCCCATCCCGTCGATGTCCATGGCGTTCTTGGAGACGAAGTGGCGCAGCGTCTCCCTGCGCTTTCCGACGCAATCACTTCCGGTGCACCGGTGCGCGGCCTCCCCGGGGACCCGCTCGACCGGGGAGAGGCAGGTCGGACAACGGTCCGGCATGCGGAACGGTTCCGCGCGTCCAGGCTCCTTCCTGGCGGCGGTGAGGGATTCCACCACTTCGGGAATCACGTCCCCGGCCCGCTGCACGACGACCCGGTCCCCCACGCGGATGTCCTTCTGGTCGATGAAATCCATGTTGTGCAGGGTGGCGCGGCGAACCGTCACTCCCCGGACGACGACCGGCGCCAGGGTCGCGACGGGGGTAAGCGTTCCCATCCGTCCCACACTGACGGAAATATCCTCCACCGTGGTCTCGGCGCGGTCAGGGGAGAACTTCGCTGCTATCGCCCACCGGGGGGAACGGGAGATCTCACCCAGTTCGGCCTGGAGGGCACGGTCGTTCACCTTCACCACGATCCCGTCTATTTCGAATGGGAGCCTCTCTTTTCCGTTTTCCACGTGGCGGAAGAATTCGATGACCTCGTCGATCGTCCTGCAGCTTCGGCTTCCTTCCAGATTCACCGGGAACCCCCAGCCGGCGATTATCCCCAGCTCTTCCCAATGTGAAGTCATGGATATTCCCTCGGTCCTTCCCGTTCCGTACACCCACAGGCGCAGGCGGCGGCTCGCCGTGACACGGGGGTCCAGTTGGCGGACCGACCCCGCGGCGGCGTTGCGCGGGTTTGCGAAAGGGGGCTCCCCGAGGCGTTCCCTTCCACGGTTAAGCTCCCGGAACTCCTCCTTCTCCATGTATATCTCCCCCCGCAGGTCGAGGATGGGCGGGGGGTCGATGGAGATTGCGCCGGGAAAGGGAGGCGTCCCGGCCGGGAGCATTCGCGGGATGTCGAGCGGAACGTCGGAGATCGTGCGCAGGTTCGCGGTGACGTCCTCCCCGCGGACTCCGTCCCCACGCGTGGAGCCGCGGACATAGCGCCCCCGCTCGTAGGTCAACTCCACCGCGAGGCCGTCGATCTTGACCTCCGCCACGTAGCCCGCGGCGGACAGGGCCGGTTCGGGGACCCCCCTCCCGCGCAGGAACCGCCGGACACGGGCGTCGAACTCGCGCAGCTCGTCATCGGAAAAGGCGTTCTGCAGGGATAGCATCGGAACGGACCGCACTACCGCGCCGAACGCCTCGACGGGCTCCGCCCCCACCCGTCGGGTTGGGGAATCCGGATCGGATAGATCCGGGTGGGCCTTTTCAAGATCCTGCAGCTCGCGAAACAGGGCGTCGTATTCAGCATCCGATATTTCGGGCGCATCTTCGCGGTAATACCGGTCGTTGTGGTACCGGATAAGCCGGCGCAGTTCATCGATGCGGGCGCTCGGTGATGATCGCGGCAAGATGCCCTCCGGAAAGGGAACCGGGAAAGGGATTCCCTGGTTTCCCGAGCAGATTATACAATGAATGCCGATCGTCAGAACCGTGGGCGGGGAAAGAGAGGCGGGCATGGGATCGTTCTGGAAGAGGATCTTCGGCCGGGGACAGGATGATGCGGATGACAGGAAGGGGCTGTCGGGAGGAGATTACGTCCGGGTCTCCGAGTTGATGCAGTTCAACCGCAACCTCGTGGAAGCGCTGAAGCATGAGCATGTCGGGGTCGAGCTGTACACGCGGTATCTACTCGAGGCCAACGACGAGGAGGGGCGGGAAATGTACAGGAAGCTGATAGAGGAGGAGCGCCGCCACCTCCGGATGGTTGAAGGGGAGATAGCGGAGCACAAACGGAAGGGTTATTGGAGCTAGTGACGATAAACTTGGACGGACGCAGGGCGCAGCGGGGGGTTCCGCTTTCGCGGCGTATGGAGCGGAGGGATGGATTGCGTCGAAGCGGAATCCGCAGTGAGCGGGCGAAGGTC
>JAGVHM010000103.1 GCA_020056545.1 bacterium | reverse complement strand
GAAGGGATCAAGCGCTACCTGTACAAAAAGCCATAGGCCCTTTACTCCGGGCCGGGCACCCGTCTTTTCCCGGTCAAGCGATTGCTCTCAAGAATGATCGTCACGGGCCCGTCGTTGACAAGCGCAACCGCCATCTCCGCGCGGAAGGACCCCGTCTCGACGGGTACGCCTGAAGACTCCCGCAGCCGCCTGACCATTTCCTCGTAAAGCGGCTCCGCAACCTGCGGCAGGGCCGCGTCCGTGAAGCTTGGCCGGTTTCCCTTCGCGGCGTCCGCGTACAGCGTGAACTGCGGCACCAGAAGGATTCCGCCGCCGACATCCGCCACGGACCGGTTCATCTTTCCCGCGGCATCCTCGAAGATGCGCAGCCTTGCGATCTTCTCGCACATCCACGCAACCGCACCCGCATCATCGCCGTGGGTGAATCCGACGAACGCGAGCAGCCCCTGGCCGATTTTTCCGATGACCTTTCCATCGACCTCGACCGAGGCGCTCTTCACTCTTTGGAGGAGTACGCGCATCCGTGTATTAGTTTATTTGGTCCCCGCGGACTGGTAGAGGAGGCAGACGTCGACCTTTTCGCCGGCTTCGAACACGGTCTTCTCAGACGGCAGGACGGCGATCCCGTTGGCGTGCACCATCGTGCGCAGGATGCCGGTGTTCTGGTCGCCGGACGTCCACGCGATGTACTCTCCGTCTTCCACGACGATCCTCACGCGGAAGAAGTGCGTCTTTCCCGCCTTCTTCCTGATGGGCTCCGCAAGCGTCGCCTTCACGAGGGGTTTCAAGGGCTTGGGGTGCCCCATCATCTTTCGCAGCGCCGGACGGACGAACATTTCGAATGTAATCAGCGAGGAGACCGGATTCCCGGGCAGGGCGAACACCGGCTTTCCATTATTTATCCCGAACGCGATCGGTTTCCCCGGCTTGATGTTCACCCCCCAGAAGATCTGCTCCACTCCAAGCTCGGCAAGGACCTCGCGGACGAAATCCCGGTCGCCTGCGGACACGCCGGCGGAAGTGATGAGCGCGTCCGCCTTGAGCCCCTCCGCGATCTTTTCCCGCATGATTTCCTTTTCGTCAGGCGCGATGCCGAGAAGCGCCGGCACGGCGCCGGCCTCCTCGACGGCCGCAGCGAGCGAGAGGCTGTTGCTGTTGACGATCTTGCCGGACGAAAGCGACTCGCCGAGCTCCACGAGCTCGTCGCCGGTGGAGAGCACGGCCACCCGCGCCTTCCGGTAAACGGGGACGAACGCGTTGCCGAAGGACGCCAGCATGCTGATCTCCGGCGGGCGTAGCGCCGTCCCGGCGGGGATGACCAGGTCGCCCGTCTTCACGTCCTCGCCGCGGAACCGGATGTGAGCGCGCGGCCTCACCGGCGCATGAATGTTCACGGAACTTCCGGCTTCCTCCGTCTCCTCGAAGGGAACGACGGCGTCGCACCCTTCCGGGATCGGGGATCCGGTCATGATCTTGACGGCGCAGCCGTGTGTCACCTTGGGACTGACGGCGTCACCCGCCGCCTGGTACCCGGTGAGCTTGAGCGTCGCCGGCCCTGCGCAATCCGCGCTCCGTACCGCGTAGCCGTCCATCGCCGAGTTGTCCCATTGCGGCATGTCCCGCGTGGCACGGACGTCCTCCGCGAGAATCCTGCCGGACGCGGCGGTGATCGGAACCCTTTCCCGCCCCAGCGGAGCAACGTTGGCGAGGACCATTCCCCTTGCTTCCTCGAACGTCAACATGCGCACACGCTCCGATCGAATACCACGCTAACCGAGGAACGCTTCACGATATCTCCGGTCCTTCGCAGATGGTTCCCTGCCGCCGGGAGAGGCGACCCTCCTCGAGGTGGATGGATACGCCGTCGAGCCGCCCCGTCCGGCCGGGATCGTGCGTAGCCATGACCACGGTCGTCCCCCGGGCGGGCAGTCCGGCGATCACCTCCCGTATCACCCCGGCGGACTCCCGGTCCACGTTGGCCAGCGGTTCGTCGAGGAGAAGCACCCGGGGTTCCAGGACCAGCGCCCGCGCCAGCGCAACCCTTTGCATCTCGCCCCCCGAGAGCGCCCGCGCCTTCCTCTCCTCGAACCCCTCCAATCCTACCATTTCCAGCGCTTTCCCGGTTCTCTCCCGGAGCATCCCCGCGGCGACGCCCCTCACCTTCAGCCCGTATGCGACGTTGGAAAACACGGTCCCTTCGAAAAGGTAGGGCGACTGGTGGAGAAGGGTTGCCTCCCGCCGCAGGGCGACAAGGTCCGGCCCCCTCCAATCGACGCGTTTCCCGGAGTAGGAAAGCTCCCCGGACGTCGGCGGGAGGAGGAACGCGAGAATGGAAAGCAGCGTCGTCTTGCCAGAGCCGTTGGGCCCGGTCAGGAAATTGAAGCTCCCCTCGCGTATTTCGAGAGCGGAGATCTCAAGGGCCTCCTTCTCCCCGTAACACTTCCGCACCGATTCCAGACGATACAGCGGGCCCAACGCTATTTCCTCTGCAGGAACTGGAATATGACGTTCACCGCCAGCGCGACCGCTATCAGGACGATTCCCAGCGCGATCCCCATTGCGAATTCCCCCTTGCTCGTCTCCAGGGCGATCGCCGTCGTCATCGTCCGTGTGTATCCCAGGATGTTCCCGCCCAGCATCATCGCCACCCCGACCTCGGAGACGACCCGGCCGAAGCCGGAGATCACGGCGGCCATCATGCCGAACCGGATCTCGGAAACAAGTGTAAGAATGCACTGGAGACGGTCCCCCCCGAGCGTCATCGCCGTGGGAATGATGGCGACGTTCGCCCCCCGCACGGAGCTCAATGCGAGGTTGGCCACGATCGGGGCGGCGAGAATCGCGTCCCCGACGATGATGGCGGTGGGCGTGAAGAGGAGCCCGAACCCTCCCAGCGGCCCCTGGCGGGCGATGAATCCGTAGACGAGCAGCCCGATGAGCACCGTGGGGACGGCCATCAGGCTGTTGAGCCCCGTGATTACCGTCCGCTTGAATGGAAACTCCGAAAGCCCCACGGCAATCCCGGCGGGGATCCCCAGGAGCGCCGCGAGGATGATCGACCAGAAGGAAACGTACAGGGACGTCCAGACCGCGTGGCAGAACGCCGGATCCCGCGAGGCGATGAGTTGAAGGGAGGCGCTCAAAGAGTCGAGGAGGAAGTCCACTCAGCGCTCCATCTCGTTTCGTAGGCAATGCGATTCATCACCCGGCAACTGGACTCCGGGCTCGCGGGGGACTTCCCCGGAGCTACGTTCGCGACCTTCGCCCGCTCACTGCGGATTCCGCTTCGACGCAATCTATCCCTCCGCTCCAT
>JAGVHM010000105.1 GCA_020056545.1 bacterium | reverse complement strand
GTTCTGCGCGATGAAGGCGCTCTCGACCCGCAACGACGCCCCCGCCGAAGCGTCCAGGCCGTTCGACAAGGACCGCGACGGCTTCGTCATGGGGGAGGGGTCGGCGATCCTCATCCTGGAGGAAGTCGAGTTCGCCAAAAAGCGCGGGGCGAAGATCTACGCGGAGCTGTGCGGGTACGGGGCTTCCGAGGACGCCTATCATGTCACCGCGCCGGCTCCGGGGGGGGAAGGGGCCGTGCGCTGCATGCGGGCCGCTATTTCGGATGCGCGCCTGCGCCCCGAGGATGTCGACTATATCAACGCACACGGGACCTCGACCCCTTACAACGACCTTTACGAGACGATAGCAATCAATACCGTGTTCCAGAGCCATGCGAAGAAACTCATGGTCAGTTCGACGAAATCGATGACAGGCCACCTTCTCGGAGCGGCGGGCGCCATCGAGAGCCTCTTCTCCGTTCTGGCGCTGCATGAAGGGGCGATCCCTCCGACGATAAACTACACGACCCCGGACCCGGAATGCGACCTGGACTACGTTCCCAACCAGGCTCGCAGGCAACCGATCCGGTACGCTCTCTCGAATTCCTTCGGCTTCGGCGGGACCAATTCGTGCCTGCTCTTCGGTCGCTTCGAGGGGTAGCCGGGTGATCCGAAAACGGCGGCCGGTGGTAGCGCTTGCCTCGGACCATGCCGGGCTGGAGATGAAGCGGCGCCTGCTGGAGGCTATGGAGGAGTGGGGATATGAAGTCCGGGATCTCGGTCCTATCGCGGCCGGATCGGTGGACTACCCCGATTACGCCGAGGCGGTCGCGGAGCGCGTTTCCAGTGGACAGGCGGAAGCGGGGGTCCTTGTCTGCGGAACGGGGGCCGGGATGGCGATCGCGGCCAACAAGTTCCCTGGTGTCCGTGCGGCGGTGCTGTACGACGATTTCACCGCGCGGCATGCGCGACTTCACAACGACGCCAACATCGCGGTATTCGGCGCGCGGACGATGGCGGCCGGGGAGGTGGTCGCGCGCCTCCGGATATTTCTTGAGGAGCCGTTCGAAAAGGGACGGCACGCAAGCAGGGTGAGTAAGATCGAAGACATCGAAAAGCGCCTGGGCAGGCAGGCATAGGAAAAGGAGCCAGGAGCGGATGTACAATCTACGTGCTGCGGATCCGGAAATCTACGAGATCATCAGGCGAGAGACGGAGCGCCAGGCGTACGGATTGGAGCTGATCCCTTCAGAGAACTTCGTGAGCGACGCGGTGCTGGAAGCGACCGGCTCCGTGCTGACGAACAAGTACGCGGAAGGTTACCCCGGAAAGCGCTACTACGGCGGGTGCGAGTTCGTCGACCAGGCCGAAACGCTTGCAATCGAGCGTGCGAAGAAGATCTTCGGCGCGGAGCACGCGAACGTGCAGCCGCACTCCGGCTCCCAGGCGAACATGGCGGTCTACCTGGCCGTCATGAACCCCGGGGACACGATGCTGGGGATGAACCTTTCCCATGGCGGCCACCTGACCCACGGCAGCCCCGTCAATTTTTCCGGCAGGCTGTTCAATGTCGTTTCGTACGGCGTCCGGCAGGACACGGAAACGATCGACTTCGACCAGGTGCGCGACCTGGCATTGAAGCACCGGCCGAAGATGATCGTCATCGGGGCGTCCGCGTATCCGCGGACGATCGATTTCGTCCCCTTCCGGCAGATCGCGGACGAGACCGGAGCGATGCTGATGGCCGACATCGCCCACGTCGCCGGGCTCGTCGCGGCGGGGCTGCATCCCAATCCCGTCCCGCATTGCGAATTCGTGACCACGACGACCCACAAGACCCTTCGGGGGCCGCGCGCGGGTATAATCCTGTGCAGGGAAGAGATGGCCAAGAAGCTCAACTCGTCGATCTTCCCCGGCATCCAGGGCGGGCCGCTCATGCACGTGATCGCCGCGAAGGCGGTCGCGCTGAAGGAAGCGATGACCCCGGAGTTCAGGGAGTACCAGGCGCAGATCGTCCGTAACGCGAAGGCGATGGCGGAAGCGATCACCCGGCGCGGCTTCCGGCTCGTCTCGGGCGGGACGGACAACCATCTTTTCCTGGTGAACCTGAAGGATACTCACATGACGGGTAAGGAGGGGCAGGAGGCGCTGGAGCGGGTGGCGATCACCGTGAACAAGAACACCGTCCCGTTCGAGACGCGCAGCCCGTTCGTGACCAGCGGCATCCGCGCCGGAACTCCTGCAATCACGTCGCGCGGGATGAAGGAACGCGAGATGGAGCGGATCGGAAACCTGATCGCCGACATTCTCGAAGCTCCGGCCGATGCGGCCGTGCAGAAGCGGGTATCGGCCTCGGTGCGCGAGATCTGCGACGCGTTCCCCCTTTATAAGAGCCACCTCGATGCGTACGCGAGGAGCTGATCGGTATTCATGTCGGTGACCGGGACGCAACCGCCCACGATTACCCTACGGTGCGCCACGACGGGGTTAACCTCCGATGTGGCGCAGGGCGCAGCGGGATAGAACCCCCGGAAGGTGCGTAACGCCGCAGATGGAAACGGCGGAGCCGCCGCAGGAGGGGGGCGAAGTGAGGTTAAAGCACAGACGGGCGATTTGGGAACGAGCGCCCGGTGAGCCACGAACGGAGTCCCCCCTCCGAGGCGGCGCAGTCGAAGGGAACCCCCGGAAGGTGCGTAACGCCGCAGGGGGGTCCGGCGCAGCCGTAACGCGGACGCAGGGCGCAGCGGGGGCTTCCACGGAGCGGCGTATGGAGCGGAGGGAGAGATTGCGTCGAAGCGGAATCCGCAGTGAGCGGGCGAAGGTCGC
>JAGVHM010000172.1 GCA_020056545.1 bacterium | reverse complement strand
CCCGCCGGCCCCGGCCGTTGCCGCGGCCGGTATGCCGATCACGAGGATTAGAGCCGTTGCAATGATGTTAACGGTTGCGGGACCGCGGACTCTCATTCCATCCCCCTCCCTGCACGAGTGGCAGCGATTTGGTGCGCGAGGAGCCGTACTCCGTCACGTGGACCACGACGCGATCGGGCAGGATCTGCGAAACCGTTCCGTCTCCCAGGGAGTCTCCCTCCCGCAGGATCATGCTGCGGCCGTCTTGCGTCTCGAGCAGAGCGAATCGGTCCTTCTCCGCCCAGAGAATCCCGACCACCATCAGCTCGCCGCTCACCGGGCGCGGGCTCGGATTGTCCCTCTCGTAGTCCTCCGATATCAGACTGACGAAAATGTCGCGTCGTCCGAGGCTCTCGTAGTAGTAGGGTTCTGCCGTCAAGAGGAGATCGTCGGATCCCTCCTGCGACTCGGCCCCAGCCGGGAGCACGTCCGGCGCTCCTGCCGCCACAGCGGGAGCGCAGAAGGCTAGGCTCGCCGCGAGGACGAACCACGGGCCGATCCGCGTCCTACTCATCGCTCTCCCCCCCTCTTTGCTTTGCCGTCAGCTTCCGGCCGACATCCTTGACCGCCTCGACCTGCTTCCCCGCGCGACCCTTCTTCTCGCCCTTCGCCTTGACTTCCTCGGGCGGCACGCCCGTGCCCCCGAGCGTGTAGGTCTTTGCGATGAACGACGCGGACGCGGGCTTCTCATCCGGCGATTCCTTCGCCGTGACGATCGACAGATCGGAAACGGTCACGATCCGCTGCATGTTGGCCAGCTCTCCGAGGAAGGTCCCGATCTCGTGGTACCCGCCCTCGACTTTCACCTCGATCGGATGCTCCGTGTGATATTGGGCGGGCTGAGGGGGAAGCGGGCGGAACAGGACGAAGAGCACCCCGGACTGATCGCCGAGTACCGCGACCGCTCGCAGGAGCGACGCCATCTCCTCAGAATCGGGCAGCAGGCCCTGGGCCGATTGCCACTTGGCGTGGACGAGGTTGTACTCCTTCTCGAGATAGGGAAGCGAGTTCACCTCCTGCCGCGCCTTCGTCAGGTCGCGGCTCACGACCTCATAGCGGCCGGAGAGATCCTTGATTTCCGCGGCGCTCGCCTTGTACGTGAAGGGAACCAACGTGGTGAAGAAGTAGACGTAGAAGATCGCCCCCCCGGCGATCGATCCAAGCGCGATTCGCTGGGCCTTCGGATCATGAAGCTGAATCCCCATGGCGTGTCTCTCTCCCTATGCTTCGCTGGAATGCCGGGCCTATGGCTTGATCTTCGAGACCAGAGAGAACCGAACGACCTTCCCCTCGCCGACCTTCGCCCGCTCGCTGACCGCCAGCGAAACGTCCCGGAAGATGTCGGCCTCCTCCATCCGGGACATCAGCTCGGCCACCAGCACGTTCGAGAAGGTCATCCCCTCCACCTCGATCTCCCCGGTCGACTTGTTGGCGAACTTGGTGAACCAGAGGTCGTCGGGGGTCTGCGTCGCAAGCTCGTCCATGATCTGGACGGGCAGGTAGCGGTCGCGGGCAAGCCCCTGGACCGTGACCAGGCGCTGGTTCAGGTCCTGGCGCTCCTTTGTGAGCGCCTGGATTCGTTCGATCTGCGGCTTCAGCGTCCGCGCGTCGGCTTCGGCCTGGGCGAGATCATCGCGGAGATTGGCGAGCTTGACCTGCTGCATCACGCCGATTCCGACGACGGGAAGAAGGATCGCGCCGCCGAGGGCAATCGTGAGCCAGAACCCGCGGCGTGGGATTTGAAGGATGGGGTGCGCTCTTTCGACGCGATCCTCTACGGGAAGAAGATTGACCCGGATCACTTCTCCTGCGCCTTTCTCAGGGCGAGTCCGATCGCCACCGTAAGTTGGGGCGCCACGGTCTTCGGGTCGTCCGTCCCGAACACCCCAGGCGCAAAGGAGATCTTCCGCAGGGGATCGACGAGCTCGACCGGAACGCGCTGGCGCTCGGCCAGGGCTTGCGGGAGCCCGTGGATCCTCGCCCCGCCGCCGCAGAGCAGGATCCGATCGACCCGCTCCGCCTCGCCGCTCGACTTGAGGTAGGCGATGCTCCTCTCGATCCCCACGCCCAGCTCGTCGCCGAAGACCTTCACCGCGGCGTCGATGTCGAGGGACGCCCCGGCGTCCGTCCCCTTGGCAGCGGCGACGGCTTCGTCGCGGCTTACCTGGAAACGCTTCTGCAGCCCCTCGACGAAGCTCTGCCCGCCGATCGAGAGGTCCTGTGTGTAGAGCGGAACGCCGCCGCGAACGATGTTGACGTTCGTCAGCTCGGCCCCGACGTTGACAAGCGCCACGATCTCGTCCGGGCCGAAGTCGTAGTTCGCCTCGGCCGCGTTTTGGACGGCGAAGGAGTTGATGTCGATCACGGTCGGGGTCAGGCCCGCCTCGCGGATCAGATCGGCGTGCGTGCTCACGAGATCTTTCTTCGCGGCCACGAGAAGGACCTGCATCTGCTTCGGCCCGACATCCAGGCCGAGGATCTCGAAGTCGAGCGACACGTCGTTGATGTCGTAGGGAACATGCTGCTCAGCTTCCCAGTGGATCGCCTCGCGAGCGTCCTTGGGATCAAGCCGTTCCATCGTGATTTTCTTGACGATCACGCCCCGTCCGGCGATTCCGCTGGCCACCCGCCGCTGCTTGATTCCGCGCGACTCCAGGAGATTCTGCACCGCTTCGACGACCATCTGGCGGTCCATGATCTCCCCATCGACGATCGCCTCGGGCACAAGATCCCCGACTCCGTAGTTGACGAGGTGGAGGCCGTCACTGCGAGATTCGATCTCCGCGACCTTGATCGCGCTGGAACCGATGTCGAGACCGACCGTTGTCTTCCCCCTGCCAAACACGCAAACCTCCTGTGCGGGGGCACGCCGCCATCCGGACCCCAAAAGGACCCCCTGCCTCTTTCCTTATCGGTCCGCAGCGCCCGGATGTTTAACGGGATCAGAAGGTTTCGGGCCGGAATAGGCCGAGGTACCAGGCCCAGATCCGGGGCCCGGCGAGCAGAACGATGCCTGCCGCGGGCGCGAGGAAGGTCCCGAACGGGAGGGCGGTCCGCCCCGTGGCCCGGCGGTTCGCCAGGAGGGCAATTCCAAAGACCGAACCCATAAGCGAACCGAGGAGAATCGTCAGAAACACGCCTTTCCAACCGAGGAAGGCCCCGAGCATCGCCGCGAGCTTCACGTCCCCCAGCCCGGAGAGCATCAGCACCTCCGGGCGGGTGGTCTG
>JAGVHM010000213.1 GCA_020056545.1 bacterium | reverse complement strand
GTTCCACCTTTTTCGGCACCGTAAGCCCCGAAATGTAGTTCTGCATCGATTGACGGGAGGCCTGATCGATCCCCTGGTCTTCCGTCAAGCTTACCTTAACATCGTCTTTCCCGTTTTCGCGCTCCATCACTCCTCTTCTTCTTCCTTGCCCATCTCCTTCCTCGATTCCGCGACCACCTTTTCGGATATCGCCGCGGGGATTTCCTCGTAATGGGAGACGGTCATGGTGAACTGGCCCCTCCCGGATGTGATCGACCGCAGGTCGGAGGAATATCGAAGCACCTCCGCCAGGGGGACCTGTACCTTGACGAACTGGCTCTTCCCGTGGGCCTCCACGCCCAGCACGCGCCCGCGCCTGCCGTTCAGATCGCCGATGATGTCCCCGACGTTCTCCTCCGGAACCACGACTTCCATCTCGACGATGGGCTCCAGGAGGATCGGCTTCGCATCGAGCGTCGCCTTCTTGAACGCCATCGACCCGGCGATCTTGAACGCCATCTCCGATGAGTCGACCGTGTGGAAAGAGCCGTCGAAGACGGTCACCCGGACGTCCACCACGGGATAGCCGGCTATGACCCCCTTGCCCAGCCGCTCCACAACCCCCTTCTCCACCGCCGGAATGTACTGGCGCGGTATCGACCCGCCGACGATGGCGTCGACGTACTCGAACCCCTTGCCTCGGGGCAACGGCTCGATCTTTATCCAGCAATCCCCGTATTGCCCGCGCCCGCCGGTCTGCTTCTTGTGCTTGCCCTGGGCCTCCGCCTTTCCCTTGATGGTTTCGAGGTAAGGTATCTTGGGCGTACGCATCTCCACCTCGACCCCGTACTGCCGCTTCAGCTTCTCGACGACCACTTCGAGGTGCGTCTCCCCCATCCCCGCCATTATGAATTCCCTGGTCTGCGCTTCCTTCCGGAACCGGATCGTGGGGTCCTCCTCGATCATTCTCGCCAGCGATGTCCCCAGCTTGTCCTCGTCGTTGCGGGTCTTCGGCCTGATGGCGAAGGAGATGACCGGCTCCACCACGGAGGGGCGGGGGAAGACGATCTGGTTCTTCGGGTCGCAGAGCGTGTCGCCCGTGGAGGTTTCCTTGAACTTCGCCACCGCGACGATCTCTCCCGCGGAGGCCGATCCGACGGCCTTCTGCTTCTTCCCCTCGAGCCGCAGGATCTGGCCGATTCTCTCGCCCGCATCCTTGCTGGAGTTGAAGGGACCGGTTTCCGGGGTCAGGGTTCCGGAGAAGATCTTGAAGATCGAGAGCTTCCCGGCATATGGGTCGGCCAGCGTCTTGAACACCTGGGCGGAGAAGGGGGCCTTGTCGGAGATGGGCCTAACGGCTTCCGCCTTTGTCTTCGGGTTCGTCCCCTGCACCTCCTTTCTGTAGGAGGGATCGGGAAGCGCATGGTTGATCATGTCCAACAGCGGCTGGATGGCTATGTTGCGCATGGCGGAGCCGCAGAGGACCGGCAGAAACTTCCTTCCCCGCACGCCGGCCGCGAACCCCTTCCGGATCTCCTCTTCCGACAGGTCGGCCCCCTCCAGATACTTCTCAATCAGCGAATCGTCGGACTCGGCGGACGCTTCCACCAGCCTCTCGCGGGCCTTGGCCGAAGCATCCGCGAGATCGGCCGGAATGTCGGCCTCATCGAACTCTCCCGAGTCGCCCCGGTACTCGAGCGCCTTCATCCTGAACAGGTCCACCACCCCCTTGTAACCAGCCTCCTCGCCGATGGGCAGCTGAACCGCGACGGCGTTGACCTTGAGGATGTCGGCGATCTCTTCCATGGCCTTCCCGAAGTCCGCGCGCTCCCGGTCCATCTTCGAGATGAACGCCAGCACGGGAACATCCATCTCGCTGGCGAACTTCCACATCTTCTCGGTCTGGACCTCGACGCCGGAAACCGCGTTCACCAGCAGAACGGCGCCATCCAGCACCCGAAGGCAGGCGCGGGTGTCCGCCTCGAAGTTGATATAGCCGGGCGTGTCCGCAACGGTCACATCCACCTTGTTCCATACGTAATGGTGGAAGGATGTGCTGATGGTTATCTTGCGGCGGATCTCCTCGGGGTCGTAATCGAAGTTCGAGCTCCCGTCGTCCACCCGTCCCATTCGATCCGTGGCTTTCGCGTTGAAAAGGAGCGCCTCCGCCAATGTGGTCTTCCCCGCGCCTCCATGCGCGATGATGCCGATGTTTCTCAGTTGTTGAATGTCCAATTCCTCCGGTCCTCCTCCCTGGCGATCGTGTCTTTATCCTTTCAGGCTCCCGAAGCGATGTTCCTTTCGTATATGATCCGGAGCCCGTCAAGAGTCAGGTTTTCGTCGATGACATCGATCCTCGGGGATTCGGAGGCGATAGTGCGGGCCAGCCCCCCCGTGGCGATGACGAGCGGCTCGTGCCGGATCTCCTTTTTCATCCTGTCGATGATGCCCTCCACGAGCGCGATGTATCCGAAGAAGATCCCGGACTGCATCGCGGAAACCGTGTTCTTGCCTATTACGGTCGCCGGCTTCGCTATCTCGACCCGTGGGAGCTTGGATGCCTGCCGAAACAGCGCTTCGGCGGAAATGTTCGCTCCAGGGGCGATGACCCCGCCCATGTAGTCGCCGCTCTCCGAGACGTAGTCGAATGTCGTCGCCGTGCCGAAGTCGACGACGATGCAGGCTTTCCTGTGCCTGGCGAACGCCGCCACGGCGTTCACGATGCGGTCCGCGCCGACCTCCTTCGGATTGTCCATCTTGATCGAGATGCCGGTCTTCACGCCCGGCCCGACGACAAGCGGGGTGATCCCGAAATACTGCTCGCAGAGGTCGACGATGGTGGGCGTGAGCGGGGGAACGACGGAGGCGATGGCGATCGCGTTGATCTCGCGGGAGGAGAAATGGCTTCCGTCGTAGAGGTTGCGGATGAGGATCCCGTACTCGTCGCTCGTCTTTTCCCGGTCGGTCCACACCCGCCAGTGATGGAGGAGGTTTTCCCCCTCGTAGACCCCGAGGACCGTGTGCGTGTTGCCGACGTCGATGACGAGTAGCAACCTTTACCTCTCGAATTCCAATATCTCGCCGCTGGCGAACCTCTCCGACCGGCTCCCTTTATCGCGGCGGAACAGGAGCATGCCGGATCCGTCGACGCCCATGCATCTCCCCGCCATTTCCTTGTCGCCGTGCCTGAGAACGACTTTCTTTCCCTTAAGGGTGTCCCTCCGGCTCCACTCCGGGAGAAGCGGTCCGAATCCGCCGGCAAGGAATTTCCCGTAATTGACCGCAAACGAGTCGAGGAACCGGGCGAGAACGGCAACTCTGCTGAAGGACCTGCCCCCCGCGATCCGGAGGGATGTCGCTTTCGCACTCAACCCTTCCGGGAACGAAGACTGTTCCGCATTGACGTTCAGGCCGACGCCGATCACCACATGCCGCAACGTGTCGAAGTCGGCGGACATCTCGGCCAGGATTCCGGCGGCCTTCCGGTCTCCGAGATAAAGATCGTTGGGCCACTTGAGCATCGCCCGCAGGCCCGTGACCTCCTCCACCGACATGGCCAGGGCAACCGCCGTCACCAGCGTAAGCTGGGGAGCGCACGCAGGATCGATTGAAGGGCGCAGCAGCAGAGACAGGTAAAGATTTATCCCGGGGGGAGACTCCCACCTGCGGCCAAGACGTCCCCTGCCGGCCGTCTGCGAATCAGCGCAAACGAGGGTTCCGTGCAAGGCGCCCTTCCCGGCGAGTTCCACCGCCCGGCTGTTGGTGCTGTCGGTAACCGGGAGAAAACGGAAGGCCTTCCAGAATGCGGGGTGTGAAAGGAGGGAGACAAGCTCTTTTTCCTCGATCAGGTCCGGTCGCCCGAGAAGCCGGTAGCCGGCCCCCCGGGCCCCTTCAATCCCGAAACCTCGACGTCTCAACCCCTGGACCTGCTTCCAGACAGCGGCGCGGGACATGCCCATACGCCGCCCGACTTCCTGTCCGGAAACATACCGCCCTGGGCACTCCTCGAGCATCCGTCGGAGCAGATCCCCCATCCTTCTCCCGTTCATGAAACCCGGATGGAAACTTTCATACTATTAAGCCTTTAGCAAACCGGAAAATCAATGGAAAGTAATGCCGCCGCGGGCTGAGTTCGGAACGGCGGGGGTGCGGTACTGGTATCAGAGGGTGACTTTTCCCCGGTAGGCGCCGAATACCCCGCGCATGACGTCGGAGATCTCCCCGATCGTGGCGTAGGCCTTCACCGCCGACAGGATCAGCGGCATGACGTTTTCCTTCCCGCGACATGCCTTATCGAGCGATGAAAGCGCCGCGGAAACCGCCCGCCCGTCGCGTTTCCTGCGCAGGGCGGCCAGCCGCTTCCGCTGGTTCTTCTCGATCTTCGGGTCGACGGTCAGGAGCTTGCCGGGCCTCTTCTCCTTGATCCCGAATTCGTTAAGCCCGACGATGATCCTTTCCTTGCGCTCGATCTCCTGCTGATACCGGTATGCCGCGTCCTGGATCTCCTTCTGGATGAAACCGGCATCGATCGCCCGGATCACCCCGCCCATCCGGTCGATCTTCCCGATGTATTCCTCCGCCTGCCGCTCCAGCGCGGAAGTGAGCGCCTCGATGCAGTAGGAACCGCCGAGCGGGTCGATCGTCTCTCCCGCCCCGCTCTCGTGCGCGATCACCTGCTGGGTCCGCAGGGCGATCCGGACGGAGTCCTCCGTGGGAAGGGAGAGCGCCTCGTCCCGCGAATTGGTGTGCAGCGACTGCGTCCCGCCCAATACGGCGGATAGCGCCTGGATCGTGACGCGGACGATGTTGTTGTCCGGCTGCTGTGCCGTGAGCGACGAGCCAGCGGTCTGCGTGTGGAACCGCAGCATCCAGGAGCGGGGGTCTTTCGCCTTGAACCTTTCCTTCATGATTCTGGCCCAAAGTCTCCTTGCCGCGCGGTATTTCGCCACCTCCTCGAGGAAGGCGTTGTGCGCATTGAAGAAGAACGCGAGGCGCGAGGCGAAGGAGTCGACCGTCATCCCGGCGGCGATCGCCGCCTGGACGTAGGCCACGCCGTTGGCCAGGGTGAAGGCGATCTCCTGGGCGGCCGTGGAGCCGGCTTCCCGGATGTGGTAGCCGGATATGCTGATCGTGTTCCAGCGGGGAACGCGGTCCTTGCAGTACGCGAAGATGTCGGTGATCACCCGCATGGAAGGTTCCGGCGGGAATATGTAGGTCCCCCTGGCTATGTACTCCTTGAGGATGTCGTTCTGGATCGTCCCGTTCAGCCGGTCGGCGGAGACGCCCTGCTTCTCCCCGACCGCCACGTACATGGCAAGGAGAATCGCGGCGGTGGAGTTGATCGTCATCGATGTGGACACCGTCCCCAGCGGAATGCGTTCGAATAGCACCTCCATGTCCTCGAGGGAGGCTATCGCCACCCCGACCTTCCCGACCTCCCCGCCCACCATCGGGCTGTCGGAGTCGTACCCCATCTGGGTTGGAAGGTCGAAGGCGACCGAGAGGCCGGTCTGACCGTGTTCGAGAAGATACCGGTACCGTCTGTTGGACTCCCGTGCATCGCCGAATCCGGCGTACTGCCGCATGGTCCAGAACCGCCCCCGGTACATCGTGGGCTGCACGCCCCTTGTGTACGGGTGCTCCCCGGGGAACCCCAGGTCCCGCATGTAATCCAGGTCCTCGATATGTTCGGGAGTGTAGAGGCGCAGGACCTCTTCGCCCGATGTGCTTTCGAACCGCTTCCGCCGCTCGGGCGATTTCGCCAACACCGGCTGGAGCACATCCCTGCCCCACGCTTCTCCGGCGGCGCGGACGCGGGAGGCGCCGGGGCTTTTCCGCTTCGGTACCGCCATCGCTTCCCCCCTACTCCACCAGGAGCAGTTTCGCTCCGCTCTCGACGATCTCGCCCTCCTTGACGAAGATCTCCTTGACCTTTCCGGCGATGTTGGACTTGAGCTCGTTCTCCATCTTCATCGCCTCCACGACGATGACCCCCTGGTCCACTTTGACCTCCTCGCCCTCGTTCACCAGGAGCTTCACCACCTTCCCCGGCATCGGCGAGGTCACCATCGCCTTTCCCACCGCCCCCTTCCCGCCGGAGCGCATCATCGCCTTGCGCTGCTCGTTCATGAGCGAGAACTTGTAGCAGTCGCCCGCTATCAGCACCTCGAACTCCTCGTTCTTTCCCTGGACGTCCACTTCGAACGAGGCGTCTCCGTAAAGGACGGACCAGACGCTGCTCTGCACCTGGTGGGCGTCCACCTGGTGCTCCTGCCCGTCGATCGTCACGGCGTACCGGGCTACTCCAACCTCCCGGACGCCGACCTTCACTTCCTTCTCGCCGATCGTCCCGATATAGTTCATGGCCGCTCCTATCCGATCTTCCGAATGCCGGGCCGGGTGGAATACTTCCACATCGAGACCGGTCCGGAGGCCCCTGCGGGCTTCTGCGCGATCGCACGCTCACGCTCGCCGAGGAACACCTGGATCGCCGCCGTGATCACCGCCACGTCGCCGTGGGCCAGCTTGCGCTCCTTCTCTTCCTTGAAGAAGACCTCGTCGATGAAATTCGTGTCGAAGCTCCCCTCGATGAAGTGCCGGTTGTTCATCACGCGTATGTGGAAAGGAATCGTCGTCTTCACGCCGGTGACCACGTATTCGTTGAGCGCCCGCTTCATCCGCGCAATCGCCTCGCTCCGGTCCTTCCCCCAAACGACCAGCTTGGAGATGATCGGGTCGTAGTAGATCGGGATCTCGAAACCCTCGAAGACGCCGGAGTCGTCCCGGACACCGGGGCCGCCGGGGGTGCGCAACGAGGTGACCAGGCCCGGGCAGGGCATGAAGTTCCTGTCCGGATCTTCCGCGTAGACCCGGCACTCGATCGCGTGCCCGGTCTGCCGGATGTCCTCCTGGCGGACGGAGATCTTCTCTCCGGCGGCGATCCGGATCTGCTCTTTGACGATGTCGATGCCCGTCACCATCTCCGTGACCGGGTGTTCGACCTGGAGCCTCGTGTTCATCTCCAGGAAGTAGAAGTTGCGCTTAGCGTCGACGAGGAACTCGCAGGTCCCGGCGCCTTCGTACTTCACCGCACGGGCCGCCTCGATCGCCACCTTCCCCATCGCCGCGCGCATCTCCTGGGTTACGATCACCGACGGCGACTCCTCGATCACCTTCTGGTGGCGGCGCTGGATCGAGCACTCGCGCTCGCACAGGTGGACGTAGTTTCCCTGCCGGTCGCCCAGGATCTGGATCTCGACGTGCCGCGGCTGCTCGATGTACTTCTCGAGGTAGATTGAGTCGTCGCTGAAGGCGGATTTCGCCTCGGACTTCGCCATCCGGAGGGCGGAATGGAGCTCCCCCTCCTCCCTGACGAGGCGCATACCCTTGCCGCCTCCGCCCGAGGTGGCCTTCAGCATCACCGGAAACCCGATCTCCTTCGCGATCCGCAGCACTTCCTCCTCGGTCGAGATCGGATCGACCGTTCCGGGGACCACCGGCACTCCGGCCGACTGCACCGTCTTGCGGGCGACGGTCTTGGACCCCATCGTTCTCATCGCGTGGGCCGACGGGCCGATCAGCTTGATCTTCTCCGCTTCGCACCGGTCGGCGAAACGGGGGTTCTCGGCGAGGAAGCCGTACCCGGGGTGGATCGCCTCCGCGCCGCTCTTTTTCGCCACACCTATGATCTTGTCGATGACGAGATACGACTCCGCCGCGGGGGCCGGCCCTATGAGAAACGCCTCGTCGGCGCACCGCACGTGGAGCGCGTGCCGGTCGACCTCGGAATACACCGCGACGGTCGGGATCCCCATCTCGCGGCATGCCCGCTCAACGCGGACGGCGATCTCCCCCCGGTTCGCGATCAGGATCTTCTTGAACACGTGAAGGCCTCCTATAAGGGGATGTTGCCGTGCTTGCGCGGCGGGTTGGAGTCCCGCTTGTTCGACAGCATCTCGAGCGCGCTGATCACCTTCGGGCGCGTCTCCTCCGGCATTATCACCTCATCTATATAACCGAGCTCGGCCGCCTTGTACGGGGAGGCGAACCGCGAGCGGTAATCCGCGACTAGCTCCGCCTTGGTCTTCTCCGCGTTGGATGACTTGAGGAGCTCCTTGCGGAAGATTATATTGACGGCTCCGTCCGGCCCCATCACGGCGATCTCCGCAGTGGGGTAGGCGTAGTTCACGTCCGCGCGGATATGCTTGGACGCCATGACGTCGTACGCCCCGCCGTACGCCTTGCGGGTGATGACGGTCACCTTGGGGAC
>JAGVHM010000016.1 GCA_020056545.1 bacterium | reverse complement strand
CCGGCGCCGCTGGATCCGACGATCGCCACAATGTTGCCCGCGGGCACGCGGAGGGCGATGTCCTTGAGTATGTAGTCTCCCTCCGCATGGTAACGAAAATCCACATGTTCGAACTCGATTTCGTGCGCGACGGTCGGAAGCGACGGGGCGTTTTCCTTTTCCTCCACTTCCGGCAGCGTGTCGAGAACCTCGAACACGCGGGTGGCCGCCGCGATCCCCTGCTGGATGGTGTTGTTGATCCTCGACAGGCGTTTGACCGGTTCGTACGCCATGAATAGCGCGGTCATGAAGGAAAAGAAGTTTCCGGGCGTGCTGTCCCCCTGGACCACGCTGTAGCCGCCGTAGAAGATCACCGCGGCCGCCCCGATCCCCGCGAAGGTCCCCGACAGCGGAGAGGCGATGGACTGGACCTTGACGATCTTCATGTTCAGCCGGAACAGGGCCGCGTTTATCGACGCGAAGCGTTCCGTCTCGTATTCCTCCGCTCCGAACGCCTTGACCAGCTTGGCGCCGCTTATCGTCTCCTGAAGGTGCGAGGAGAGGCCTCCCATGACCTCCTGTGTCCTCAGGCTCGTGCGCCGCAGCTTCCGCCCGAAGCGCGCGATCGGCCAGAACGCCAGCGGAAACACCACCATCGCGACGAGCGCCATCTTCCAGTCCCTGTAGAAGACGATGCAGACGAGGAAGAAGCCGGTGAAACAATCCTTGATCAGCCCCGTGGCGGCGTCCGTGATCGCTCCCTGCATGAGCCCGACATCGCTCATCACGCGTGACATGAGGACGCCCGTCGGGTTCCGGGAGAAGAAGGACAATGAAAGGGATTGCAGGTGCCTGTACAGGTCTTCCCGGATGTCCCGTATCACCCGCTGGCCGACCCCGCTCATCATGTAGGCCTGCAGGAACTCGAAAACCGCTTTCAGTATGAATACGGCGAGGATAACGAAAGGGATGACCGAAAGCATCGAGGCATCTTTTTTGATAAAGATGTCGTCCAGAACCGGCTTGACGAGGTAGGCGATCGAACCCTGCAGCGCGGATATGACGACCATGAAAGCCATGGCGATCAGCAGGCGGGGCACATAGGGGCGGACGTATTCCAGCATCCGCCTGTAGATGGTCATCCCCATGCGTCACCGGCTTCGCTTGCCAGCATGTCCACGACCGCCTCCGCCGGGCCGGGCCCGGCAAGCTTTCCCCGAAGCGACACGCAGCGGACCGCCAGGGCCGCCCTGCGCGGCTCGTCCCCAAGGAGGAGGCGAAGCTCCTCCGCGATGCGATCCGGCCGGCACTCCGACTGTATGAGCTCCGGCAGGAACGGCCTGCCTTCCACCAGGTTCGGGAGTCCGACGGAGGAAACCTTGACCAGGCTCTTCGCGGCATAGTAGGTGACCGCCGACATCCGGTATACGATCACGGCCGGTACGCCGAGAAGCGCCAGCTCCAGGGTCGCCGTGCCGGAGGCGGCGGCGGCGGCCGTCATCCCCCTGAACAGGAGGTGGCGGTCGCTCTCGACCAGGGACACCGGCAGCCCGCTCCCCCTCAACTCGCTCTCCACGGCGTCGCGCAACCGCGGCGATGAAAGAGGAACCGCGAAATGGACGTCTGGGAACTCCCGGGCGATCAGCAGCGCGGCCTCCTTGAGGACGGGCATATGCGCGCGTATCTCGCCATGCCGGCTGCCCGGCAGAAGCCCGACCACCCTCTTGCCGGCCGGGATTCCGAAACGCGCGGGGTCAGGGGGTGCGTCAAGCCAGGGACCGATCTCGTCCAGCAGCGGGTGCCCGGCGAAACGGGCGTTCACCCCGTACCCTTTAAGGATCGGCTCCTCGAACGGAAAGAGGACCACAACTCCGTTCGTGAAGGATGCGAGCGTCTTTGCCCGCTCCCTTCTCCACGCCCACAGCTGGGGCGGAACGTAGTAGATCACCGGGATATTCCTCTCGCGCGCCTTCCTTCCGACCCGGAAGTTGAAATCGGGGAAATCCACCAGCAAAAGCGCCCCGACGTCGGGGCTTGTGGCGCGCCGCACGGTCCGGCGCATCGCCGAAACCAGCGCAGGGAGATGCCGCGCCGCTTCCGTGATCCCCACCACCGAGATCCCCCCGTAGTCCTGAAGGATCCGGACCCCCTCGGCCGCCAGCCGCGCGCTTCCGATCCCTTCCATCCGGGCGTTCGGGTAGCGGCGCCGGAAAACCCTCGCGACGCCCGCCGCGTATGCCTCCCCGGATGCCTCGCCGCATACCATGAATAGGGTCTTGGGCCCGGGGTTCAATGTCTTTTCATCTTCCGAATGACCCGGAAAGCCAGTTCCAGCGCGGCAAGGCCCTCCACGCCGGACACCACGGGCGCTTTGCCTCCGATGACACAATCGATAAAAGAGCGTATCTCATCCCGCAGGGAATCCCCCCCTTCTCCGGCTTCATGCATTTCTCCGGCGATCTCGGGAGGATTGTCCGGCCCGTGCGGGAAGGCCCTGCGGACGACCTGGATCCTGCGCTCCAGGAAATCGATCGAGATGTATCCGTCTTCCTGGAAGACGCGGATCTTCCGCTGCTTTTTGGACGAGACCCTGCTGGCGGTGATGTTGGCGGTACACCCGTTGGCGAAGTCGATACGCGCGTTGGCTATGTCGACGTTGGGGGAAAGCACCGGGACACCGACTGCCTGGATGCGTGTAACCGGGGACCGCACGAATGAAAGTATCAGGTCGATGTCGTGGATCATCAGGTCGAGAACCACGTCGACGTCCGTCCCGCGTATTCCGAAGGGCCCCATGCGGTGGCACTCGATGAACCGCGGCTCCCTGATAAGGGAGGCGGCATGCCGCATCGCCGGGTTGAATCGCTCGACGTGCCCGATCTGGAAGACCAGCTTCCGCTCCGCCGCCTCGCGTACGAGCGCGCGCGCCTGGCGCAGGTTCGCCGTTATCGGTTTTTCGAGGAGGAGATGAACGCCGGCCTTCATCGCGTCCATCGCCACGCGGTAATGCTCCGTCGTGGGAACGGCGATGCACACCGCGTCCGATTCCGCGAGAAGGCGGCTGCGCCTTCCGAAATGCGTCGTGCCGAACTCCCGCGCGACCGCTTCCCCGTGGGCGGAATTCGCATCGCACACGCCCGCGAAACGGATGTCCGGGAAAGACGAAAGCTTCTGCGCGTGCAGCCGGCCCAGGTAACCGACGCCGATCACCCCCACCCTGAGAGGTCCGCTCCCCTTCAACGCGCCTCCCCGCCTAACGAGTAATTCCGCGCTTGCTCGCCTTGATGAACTCGAGAAGCCGCTTCACCTCGGTGATAAGCTCCACTTCCGCTTCCACCCTTGAAACGGCGTCCCCCATCGGCGCCCCGGACCGGAACAGGATCTGGTAGGCCTTCTTCAACGCCGAAACGGCTTCCGATGAGAAACGGTTACGCTTGAGCCCGATCAGGTTCAGCCCGAAGAGTGAAGAACCCTTGCGGCCCCGCCCCACCGCGGCGATCACGAACGGCGGGATATCCTGAGCGACGGCGGACATCCCGCCGACCATCGCGTACTCCCCTATCCGGACGAACTGGTGCACGCCGACCATCCCGCCGATTACGGCCGAATCGCCGATCTCGACGTGCCCGGCGAGCATCGTCCCGTTGGCTATCACCACTTTGTTGCCGATCCTGCAATCGTGAGCCACGTGGCAATAAGCCATGAGCATCGCGCCGTTCCCGACGCGGGTGACCCCGGTCCCGTGCGGCGTCGCCCGGTTCACCGTCACGTATTCCCGGATCATGGCCCCTTCGCCTATTTCCACCCAGGTGTCTTCACCCTTGAACTTGATGTCCTGCGGCGGCGCGCCGAGCGACGCGAACGAGGATACGCTGCTCCCGTTCCCCATCCGGACGTGCGACGCGATCTGGACGTGGGATTCTATCCTGCACCGGTCGCCGATCGTCACCTTCGGCCCGATGACCGTGTAGGGTCCGACCTCGACCCCTTTCCCAAGCTGCGCATCGGGATCGATGACGGCGGTCGGATGAATCATTCCGCCGCACCTCCCTTGCCCTTTTCGACGAACGGATCCCGAATCGTCGCGGTCAGATCGGCTTCCGCCGCGAGGGCGTCGCCGACTCGCACCTCCCCGTGCATCTTCCACACCGGTCCCTTGTGGGCCGTGATCGTCACCTTCATCACAAGCTGATCGCCGGGGAACACCGGACGCCGGAAACGGCAGTTGTCGATACCCGCGAAGTACGCCAGCTTCTTCTCCCCTCCCAGTTCTTTCAGCACCCCTATCCCGCCGGTCTGCGCCATCGCCTCGACGATCAGGACTCCGGGCATGATTGGGTGACCCGGGAAGTGGCCGGCGAAAAACGGCTCGTTTATGGTGACATTCTTGATGCCGACGATGTAGCGTCCCGGCACCCACTCGATGATCCTGTCCACGAGAAGGAACGGGTATCGATGCGGCAGGACGTCCATGATCTCCTGGATCGTGAACATCTCATTCCTCTCCCTTCATTTTAATACGTTCCTCCAGATTCCTCACACGGCGGAACAGATCGGGAATCTTCGGCAGCAGGGCCGACATTTTAAGCCACGCCGGGTGCGGGATCGCCGGGGTACCTGACCATGCCCTGGACTCCGACGACTTAAGCGTGCCCGCGACGCCGGTTTTCGCTCCCAGCATGATTCCGTCCTCCACCTCGATATGGCCCGCAAGCCCCGCCTGCCCGCCGATCATCACCCGGTTGCCGATCCTGACGCTGCCCGAGATTCCGGCCTGGGCCGCGATCGCCGTGTCCGTACCGATCACGACGTTGTGCGCGACCTGGACGAGATTGTCGATCTTGGTCCCCCGCCCGATCCTCGTCACACCGAGCGCCGCGCGATCCACCGCGGTGTTCGCCCCTATTTCCACGTCATCCCCGATCTCGACCGTCCCGACCTGCGGGATCTTACGCAAGCCTTCGGGGGAAGGAACATATCCGAACCCGTCGGCCCCGATCACGCACCCCGCGTGGAGAATCACGCGTGATCCCAACCGGACACCATGGTAGATGACGACATTCGGGTGCAGCACGCAATCGTCGCCCACGGAAACGCCTTCCCCGACGAATACGCCCGGGAAAACGACGGTACGGTCGCCGATCGCGGCTCCGTCTTCTATGACCGCGAAAGGCGCCACGCTCACATCCTTCCCCAGCCGGGCCCCCTGGTGAACGCTCGCCGATCCGGATATCCCGGAGGGGCGGCGCGCGGGGGGATGGAACAGCTCGACCAGGCGGGCAAACGCGAGGACCGGGTCATCGGACAGAAGAAAGGCTGCGCCGGAACCTTCCACGCGGCTCCTTGCGACGATCGCGGACGCCTTCGTCCCGATGGCTAATCGGGCGAATTTATGGCTCGCGAGGAACGTCACCTGATCCGGCCCGGCCTCCCCGATCGAAGCCACCCCGGTCACGACGGCGTCCTCCCCCTGAAGGATCGCCCCTATGCGCTCCGCCAGAACAGACAGGCGGAACTCGATTCCCACCCTACTTCTCCTTGTTTACAAGATCCAGAACGCGGGCGGTTATGTCGAGCGCCGCGTTGAAATGGACGATTCCTCCCTGCGCCTGGTCCAGCACGAGGTCGATCTTTTCGTCCGCCACCAGCTTTTCAAGCTTGACCTTTATCGACTTGAGCACGTCCTGCGTAAGCTCCCCCTGGCGGCTCTGCATCTCCTTCTCCGCTTCCTGGGTAAGCTGGCGCAGTTCCCCTATCCTGGCGTTCAGCGAATCTTCCTTCTCCTTGAGTTTTTCCTTCCCGAGGATGATCTTCTGCTTGTCGATCTCGTCCTTTATCTTTTTCGCCTCTTCCTGCTTCTCCTCGACCTTCTTCTTCAGTTCCTCGTAACGGCCCTCGATCTTCTTCTTCGCGGCCTTTCCCGCCTCGGACTCGTTCAGGATCTTGTTGATGTCGATCACCGCGACCTTCAGCCCCTCCGCATGCGCGCCGCCCGCGAAGACCAGCGCCGCCGCCATCACCAAAGCAATGATCAATTTCCCGCCGTTTCTCATCTCGTTCCTCCCTGATTAAAATACGGTCCCGATCGTGAACTCGGCCACCATCTTGTCCTCGCCAGGCTTCGGGTTCAGATTCCATCCCCATTCGAACCGCAAGGGTCCCATCGGCGAATACCATCGCAACCCCGCCCCCGCGGCGGTTTTCAGCGGTTGCCCTTCCCAAGGCCAGTCGCTCTGGCGGTATGCATTCCCCGTATCGAAAAACAACACGGCCTTGAAGCCGTACTCGTTGACGATGGGGATGATGTATTCGACATTCATGAAGAGCTCTTTGTTCCCTCCGATCAGCTCGCCCGTGTTCGGGTCCTTGGGGGATACGGATCGGGACTTGAAACCGCGGATGCTGTACGGCCCCCCCAGGAAGTACCGCTCGAAGATGGGCACCCGCCCTCCCACAGTGGAAATGGTGTGCCCCCACAGAAAGTTCCCGCTTATGACCGCAGGCGGCAGAAGCGGGCGGTATATCTTGGCGTTGAGGAAATACTTCACGAAATCGCTGTCCCCTCCCAGCGGCCCGCCTGCGTACTCCACCGTCACGGACTGTACCGATCCCTTGGAAGGGTCGAGCATTTTATCGGTCGTGTTCCTTATGACGGTCGCCGACAGGCTGCGGGTTTTCTGCGCTCCTTTGCCGAACTCCTCTTTCAATATATTCGACACTGCGGCGCCCGCGTCCGTGATCCGGGTCTCGTCGATACGCATCGAGAGGTTTGCGTTCACGAACTTCGAGAACTGGTAACCGAGGCCGATCGTCCCACCCGTCGCATTGCGGCGGAAATCCTCGTACTTGACGTCGGTCTTGTATGCGCTAAGGAGAAGGCTGTAGTCCGTATCGAACACGTGCGGATCCCGGAAATTCAGCGTGAAGACGGTCCTGCGCGCGCCGAACTGCGAGCTCAAGGATGCCTTCCAGCCCCTGCCGAACAGGTTGTTCTCGGTGAGCTGGACAACCCCGAAGATCTTGTCCAGGGAGCTGTACCCCGCTCCGCCGGACAGGGTCCCGGTGGGACCCTCCTGGATGTCCACCTTCACGTCCATTTCCCCCGGAGCCTTGGCCGGCGCCGTGGTGATCTTGACGTCCTTGAAATAGGAAACCCGGGTAAGGTTATCCTTGCTGTCCTTGAGCCCGGTGGCGGTATAGATCTGCCCGTCCCTGACGTCGAGCTCCCTGCGTATGATCCGGTCATGCGTCTTGGTGTTGCCGGTGATCTCCACCTTCCCGAAACGGAATACGCCTCCGCGATCCGTTTTCAAGGTCACATCCGCCACGGGATAATCTTTCCGTTTTTCCACGATCGGTGAAACGAGCGCCTGCGCGTATCCCTTGTCGTTCTGGCGGGTGGTCAGCTCGAGGAGGTCGCCCAGAAGCAAATCGCGGTTGAATATTTCGCCCTGCTTGAGCTTCAACGCTTTACGGAGTTCCGCTTCCGGGATATCGCTCTCTCCCGTGAACCGGATCTCCCCCACGCGGTACTGGCGTCCCTCGAACACGTTGATCGTCACTTCAAGGCCTTTCGGCCCCCGCCTGGTCACCGGGTTGGAAATCTTGGAATCGAGGAATCCGGCGTTCTGGTATAGCACCTCTATCTTGCGGATATCGTTCTCCAGGATGTCCTTCTTGAAGGTCCCCGACTCGGTGAGGAAGGAGAAGAACCCCTCCTTCTTCGTGTCCATGACCTTTAGAACCGCTTTCTCCTTGAAATAGAGGTTCCCCTCGATGCGTATCCTGACGATCTTGAGTTTTTCACCCTCGGTCACACGGAACGCGACCCGGATCGAGCCGTCGGCCTCCTCCTCCACCTTCGAGTCCACCTTCGTGTCGAAAAACCCCTTGTTCTGGTAAAGCTCAAGGACCTTGAGGGTCGACTCCTTCACCTGGTCCTCGTTGAAGAGCGAGCGCTCCTTGACCGCGACCGCCTGACGCACGTCGGCCGATTCAATCTCCTTGTTCCCCTCTATACGGACCGAGGAGACTATCGGCTTCTCGGTCACGATGATCGTGAGACGGTATCCTCCCGGCACTTCCTCGGCGTCGAACTTGACGTCGACGAAATATCCCATCCGGTAGACCGCCTTGACGTCTTCGCGGATCCTGGATAGATCGAACTCCCCGCCCGCCTTGGTGGACATCGCCTGCCGGATGGCGTCGACCCCGACCCTTCTCGCGCCCTGCACGTCGACGGCCACGACGCGATAACTCT
>JAGVHM010000070.1 GCA_020056545.1 bacterium | reverse complement strand
CAGGACGCGGATGAGGAATATTACCTGCAGGATGCGGAGGGGCGTTCCGGGCGCATCGCCCCCTCCGTCGACAGTACGATCATCTCCGAGTATAACGGCAGGGCCGTTTCCGCGCTCGTATCGGCTCACCGGGCGTTCGGCGGGGGCTTGGGAGTTCCGGCGGCGGAGGGAGCGACGCTTCTGTCCCTTGCCGGGGATCTGGGGAAGTTCCTGCGCTCGAAACTATGGGATCGCGAGGAGGGACAGATCCGGTTCCGCGAGGACGGGGCGATCGAGGCGGGTCACCTCGCGGATAACGAGTCGGTTGCGGAGGCGTACCTTGATCTCTGGGAGGCCGGCAGGAAAGAGGAACACCTTGCCTGGGCGGGGGAGATACTCGAATGGTCGGTGCGCCGCTTCTTCTCGCCGAAGGCACGCGGCTTCCTGGACCGGCGGCCGCGTGGAGGGGATGCCGGTCCGCTCAACGTCCCTCTCGTTCCTTTCTCCCTGAACGCCCGAATGGCGTGCGTCCTGATGCGATATTGCCGCGAGGCCGGCGGCGCGGATCTCCTGGCGGTCGCGGAGTTGACCCTCAAAGGACTCTCGGCGGAGTTCGGCAACCGGGAGGCTTTCGGCGCCCCATACGGTAGCGCGCTGCTGCGGCACGGAAGGATGGGGAAAGGGGATGCCTGCCTGACGGGAGAGGCCTCCTGCCAACCCGGCGGGACGGGCTCTGGCTGAATATCACTGACGGTTGAGCCGGCTGACTACCTTCGTCATCGTTTCGTAGGAGTACGGCTTGTTCAGGATCGCGCTGGCCCCCATCTCCCTCAACCGGTCCACGTCCTCGTTGCCGCTGTATTCGATCGTCCTGTCCCTCACCTTCCAGATACACTCCTTCTTGTGTTCATCCGATGAGACGAGTTCGCGGATGATTACCGGAATATGCCGGGGGAGAAGTATTGACGCCTCGTTCTCCGCCAGTCCCATCTCCGCGAGCATTTTCTTTACGCTCGGGTTGGCGTACAGAATTTCCCCGTCCGGGGACACCTTAAACAGCAGGTTGGGGTTGGACCCGGGAAATTTGGCGAGGTCGGAAAGCTTCAGCTCACGCTCCCGGATGGAGGCCGCCATCCGTTCAAAGGCCGCGGAAAGCTGGCCCATCTCGCCCTTCCGCTCCTTCGCCAGGACTTCGTAGCTGCCCTTCTCCAGCCGGTTCGCGTGGCGGATAAGTTCATCCAGCGGCTCCTGGATCCGCTTTTTCAGGACGATGTAGAACATCGCCATCAGCACCAGGAACCCGACGATGCCGGCGGAGAAGATCCACAGGCGGATCTTTCGTGCCTCGCTCCGCAGTTCCTCCTCGTAGGTCAACGCGATCAGTCTCCAATCCCACCCGGGGAAGTATCTGAGATACCCGATCAGCGTTCCGTCCTTCCGGAGCTTGAAGGACCCAGGATGCTCCTGTGTTCTCCCGTGACGAGAAACTGCGTAAGGGATATATCGCCTATCCGGCCGATTTTCTTAATGGTCAACGGCAAGATTTCAGTTTGTCGCCTATTTCGGAGATTATCGGCTCGGCAAGGTCCCGGGACACCTTTCCTGCAACGCCGATGAGATGGGCCCCTGAATCCTTGAGCCACAACGTTCCGCCGGCGATTTCAATGCGGTAGAGGCCCGCTGCGACTTTCCCGAACCCGGGGAATCCGCCTGCGATCGCCTCGGCGGAAGGTTTCGGCAAGCCGCCGGCGCCCGTAGGGACCAGGATCACGGTTCCGGCCGCCTCTTTTCGCGAGAACTTCGCTTCGTAGCCCGGCGCGAAAGCGTTGTACCCGAGAATGGCCCTCTTTTGATAGACGAGGGTTCCGGGAACGAAGCCACTGATGAGCAGAGCCCCGGCCTCGGGAGGGATGGAACCAGTTCCTTCAAGAATGGCCGAGACCGCGCGTCCGAGCTCCATGAGGTCCGGACGCGCGGCCGCCGGAGACGCGGCGCGGATGCGGACGAAACGGTCTCCACGGAAGAAGTCCAGGGAGGCGTCGGACACGATCGCTTCCGAAGGGCCGATGGGGGTGGTTTCCTGGCCCGGAAATCGATGCTGGCTGTAGATTCCGAAGGCGTCGCGCGGCGAGCCGTGTCGGAACAGTTCCAGGCGCAGCTGTACATCGGCCCTTTCCTTCCGAAAGAGGTACGCTACCTTGAGATCCAGGAAATCGTAAGGGAGATAGAGCTCGGCCTCTCCATCGATTTCCTCGTAGAGGTTGGCGGCTGTCAGGACGCGGACGGGTTCCGCAAGCACCCACGATCGTTCCGCGAGCCGCATGAAAAGCGTGTCGTCAGCGTTGCCCGCCGCGGCCTGCGGGGCCGAAAACGGAAAGATGATGACCATGCCGAGGATGGCGATGACATATGTCCGCATCCGTCTTTTCATCGGTATGGTCAAGCGGTCTGCGACAACAGTCCATGCGTCCTGCGCGCAAGCCGCCCCACGGAAAGGCCCAGACGGCATTGGACAGCGCACGAAACACAGGTGAGGCATGGGAGGGCGTTACGGCCGTCCGCAAGCTACCGGTATGAGACGTTTGCGAGGTCCGCCTGCCCGTAGCCTTCGTAATATGTCAGGGACCGCAGAACATCCTGTACGTCGACCCCGGACGGGCAATGCCCCTTGCACTGCCCGCAGAGCCCGCAGTGCCGGTCTCCTATCGCCATGGAGTACCGCTCAAGGGCGTCCCTCCCGTCCTTGCCGAGACGCTTCCCGCCGGCGGAAAGGTTTTCGTCGACCTGGGCGAAGCTGACCATGCTCGGGATAGTCGTGGTGACGCCGGGATTTTCGAGGACCCAGGCAAGTGCGGCCTGGTGCGGGCTTAACGTTCCTCCTTCCACCGGATATCCTCCCGCCTGGGTCTTCATCGCGATGACCCCGACCCCCGCGGCCCCGGCGTCGCGGATCGCGGCCGAAATACCGGTCCCGCCCGACAGGAGTTTGCGCAGTGTCGCCTTCACCCCGGTATCGGTGCGGAAGTTGTACGCGACGAGTACGGTCTTGTAGAATCCGTGCTTCATCACCGCTCTTATTACCACTTCCTGTCCGCTGTGCGTCGTCACGCCCGGCACGCGGATCTTCCCCTGATCGACAAGTTTCCGGAGGGCTTCGCGTGCGTTCCCGTCGGTGACCTCCCCCTCGGTGCTGATACCGTGGAGCTGCATGATGTCGATGACGTCGGTGTTTAGGGACTTGAGACTTTTCTCGACGGACTGGATCATCCTGTCCACCGGGGCGATATGGACCTTGGAGGCAAGGATAGCCTTGCTGCGGACCCCCTTCAGGGCACGCCCGACGATACGCTCGTTCTCTCCCCCCATGTAACAGTCCGCGGTGTCGACGTAGTTTGCGCCGCGGTCGACGGCGTACCGGATGACATCCGCTTCCCTCGTGATCATCGCTCCAACGCCGATGGTTGCGACCGTCATCCCGGTCTTGCCGAGGGGCCTTGCCTCTCCCCCTCCCGCGAAT
>JAGVHM010000072.1 GCA_020056545.1 bacterium | reverse complement strand
CGGGCCGCCGGATGGCATGACGTCGACGAAACGTTTCGTGCAGTTCGGCGCGGCGAATATCGCTTCCATGACGGGACGGCCGACCTTGCGGCGGTCGATGTCGAAGGCGGCGACGATCTCGATGTCCCCTGGGAAATACCCGCCTATTTCGCGGTTCATGAGGCCAGGGATCAACTCCTCCGCGGCGGGCCCGTCGACGTTCCTGTAGTATTCGATCCCCTGCAGAAGCGCGCTGGCGCAGTTCCCCACCCCTGCGACGGCGACCCGTATCCTAGGCATTTCCTTTTTCCCCTGTCGGTCCGGCTCGTTTATCGATGTCATATGATTCCGCCGCATCCGCGCCGGTTTCAGCCGGGGGCGGCAGCGGCTCCCCGCACTTCCAGCATCGAGGCGGGATTTCCGCGACGGCCCACCGCTCGCCGGAGACGAAATTCTGCGTCCCGCAGACGGCGCAATCGAGGATCATCGTCGCCATTTTACCTTTTCCCGCGCAGGTTTGACAAAGGAGATTCCCGGAAGATAAGATGGCCGGATGCAGATAGAGAAGGGGATCGACAAGATAGTCAAGACGATCCGGCTGATGATTTACGACCAGCCGGGCTTCCTGGGGAAAGTGGCTTCCGCCATCGGCGCCGCCGGCGGCAACATCGGTGACATCCGGCTTGTCGGGTACGGCATCGAATACAACACCCGCGACATCACGGTATTCGTGGACGACGACGAGCACCTCAACACGCTTCTGGAGGAGTTGGGGAAGGTCGAGGGCGTCATCATCTCCGACATCATCGACCCGGTACTCGAACTCCACAAGGGCGGCAAGATCTCCACCAAGGCCCGCATGGCGATCGACACCATCTCCGTCATGCGGAAGGTCTACACCCCGGGGGTGGCGAAGGTCTGCAAGCTGATCCAGGCGAAGCCGGACCTCGCATTCGAATACACCGCCATCGGAAACACCGTGGCGATCGTGACCAACGGAACGGCCATCCTGGGGCTTGGGGACATCGGGGCGGTCCCCGGAATGCCGGTGATGGAAGGGAAGGCGGCGCTGTTCGACGCTCTCGTCGGGATCAACGGGGTCCCGATCCTCATCCAGTCGAAGGACACGGAGGAGATCATCCGGACGGTGGCGTCCATCGCGCCCACGTTCGGCGCCATCAAGCTGGAGGACATCAAGGCGCCCGAGTGCTTCGAGATCGAGGACCGGCTGGACGCGATGCTCGACATCCCGGTCATGCACGACGACCAGCACGGGACGGCGGTGGTCGTCCTGTCCGCGCTTCTCAACGCCGGCAGGTACGTCGGCATGCAGGTGAAGAACGACACCGTCGGGATGGTGGGACTCGGCGCGGCGGGGATGGGGATTTCCAAGCTGCTCATGGCGTACGGCGTCCGCAGGATGCTGGGAGCCGACATCAATCCCACGGCCTGCGGGATATTCGAAAAATACGGCGGAAAGCCGGTGACGCTCAACGAGATCATGGAGCTCTCCGACATCGTCATCTGCACCACGGGCGTTCCCGGGCTTATAAAGAAGGAGATGATCCGGAAGGGCCAGGTGATCCTGGCGCTTTCGAACCCCAGGCCCGAAATATCCCCCGAGGATGCGCGGGCCGCCGGGGCTTCGTTCGCGGCGGACGGGCGGGGAGCCAACAACGCGCTCGCGTTCCCGGGCCTCTTCCGTGGCGCGCTCAATGCCCGGGCCCGGAAGATCAACAACCGGATGAAGATCGCCGCCGCGAAGACGATCAGCTCCTGTGCGGAAACAGGGGAACTCGTCCCCTCGATTCTCGACCTAGCAATGCACCGGAAAGTGGCGGATGCGGTGGAGCGGGCGGCGTTCGAGTCCGGGTCCGCCCGCACCCGCGGGGAAGAGATCGAGGAAACCTGAGGCGGGGGTCGGATGGACGGTTCCTGGCTTCGCGGAGGCTCGCTCGTCCTTTTCGCCTATTTCCTGGGGTCGGTCCCCTTCGGAATCCTCGTAACCAGGATATTCGCCAAAAACGTGGACCTCCGGGAAACCGGGTCCGGCAACATAGGCGCGACCAACGTCGCACGGGCGGCCGGGAAGGCCGCCGGCGTCATCACCCTCCTTCTCGATATCGGCAAAGGGATCCTCCCGATGGTGCTTGCGGATATGCTGGTCGGGGAGAACTACCTGTGGCTGTCGCTCGTCGGCGGCGCCGCATTCCTGGGGCACGTTTTTCCGATCTACCTGAATTTCCGGGGAGGGAAAGGGGTGGCCACGGCGCTGGGAGTCGTTCTCTACCTGTCCACCGTGACCACCTTCGTGCTCATGGTCCTTTTCGCCCTGATTTTCTACTTCACCCGGTACGTGTCCCTCGGGTCATTGTGCGCCGCCGTTGCGCTTCCGGTACTGATGGCGCTCCTGGGGCCCCCTTCACGCAACCCGGTGTCGCTGTGCCTGCTGATATCGTTCGTGGTGATCTACAAGCACCGGGAAAACATCCACCGGCTGCTCACCGGGCAGGAACCCAAGTTCGGCTCCCCGAAACCTCCCGCCCCCTAAGAACCGGGACGTTCCTAAGAACTCTGCCCCACATGATAGGCGCTACGCCTCCGGGGCTCCGTGCTCGCTGTGTCGCCAGGCTCCGATCCCCCTTTGTTTTACGTGCCCCTCGGTTATCTCCCAGTGGTCGGCCATGTTGCTTGGTACGCCAATATTCACTTCCCTTGTTGGGTGGGTATGACTCGAGGCGGTGTCGCCTCGGCTCCTCGCTGTGCCGGACCCCCTGCGGCGTACGCGCCTTCCTGTGGGAGTGTTGTCCTCGAATTTGTTTACAGCTTTCGGAGGAGGCGGTCCCTTTTCCTTTCCTGCTTTTTTGGTTTGTGCCCCTCGCCCTTCTTTTGGGGGGAGCCGCCGGAAGGGTGCTCCTCGTCCACAGGGCCGCCCTTCAGGCCCGCCAGCCAGAAGTCGTAAAGGCGCGAGGAGAATTCCCCGCAGGAAACAACGGGGATCTTGCGGGAAGGCAGCGTCCCCGCAAGGCCGCGGTCGGACGTTACGACGATCGTCCCGGCGGATGCGTTACGGGTGATGTCGCGGATGACGTCATCCGCAGTCTCGGAACGGGAGGAATAGAGCGCCGTTCCGCCCTTGAAAGCCTGGCGCGTCCGTTCTGAGTTCCCGGACCCCCGTCCATCGAACACGACGGTTAGCCGCAGCCCCTTTTCTCTCGCGTACGCGGAAAGCAGTGCGCACAGCTCGCCGCGTCCTTCGGGGCTTGAAGGGGCCGCCCCCAAGGGAATCTCCCCCGACAGCACCAGGTTGTGCCCGTCCACGATCAGGTTCCCACTCATCGAGGACCCCTAAGAACCGGGACGTTACTAAGAACTTGGGGATTAAAACGGACCATTCCCATCAGGAGTTCTAAGGAACGTCCCGGTTCTCAGTTATTTGCCGAAGTCGACCTTTGGAACTTCCTTCGCCTTGGCTTCAGCCTCGAAGAACGGCTTCGTCTTGAATCCCGTGAATCCCGCGACAAGGCTGTTGGGGAAGACCCGGATCGAGGTGTTGAAAGTCCCCACGGCCTCGTTGTACCGCATACGCTCGACGGCAATACGGTTCTCCGCGCCGGCGAGCTCGTCCATCAGGCGGATGAAGGTCTGGTCTGCCTTGAGCAGCGGATAGTTCTCCACCACGAGGAGCAGCCGGGAGAGGGCGGAGGAGACCTCCGCGTTCGCCTTCATCGCATCCTCGGGTGTCCTGGCCCCGGCGAGCTTCGCCCGTGATGCCGCAATGTTCTCGAATATCTCCTTCTCGTGCGCGGCGTACCCCTTGACCGACTGAACGAGGTTGGGGATGAGATCCGCCCGCCGTTGAAGCACGTTCTGAACCTGCCCCCACTTTTCGTTGACCGCAATATCGTTCCGCACTATGCCGTTGTACGCGGAAACTCCCTGCATCAGCAGCAGCGCGACAACGACTCCCACCCCAACAACGATCCACATGTTCCTGCTCATCGTTTCCCTCCGTGGTATTACGTTTCGTATATTGAAGCCGTTCCCATTTTACCAGCCCCCGCCGGCCCCGCCGCCGCCGGAAAAACCGCCTCCGAACCCACCGAACCCGCCCCCTCCGAACCCTCCGCCTCCAAATCCTCCTCCGCCGAGCCACATGCCCCCACCGCGGCCGCCGCGGGATCCGGTCGAACCCGAAAAGATCGACCGGTAAATCAGGTATGGCACGCCCAGGATCAGGAGGAGTAATAACTCGAACGGGATTCTGGTTTTTCTTCGTGCGCTCCCTTTCGGCGCTTCCATCTTCCCGCCGGAGAGGACGCTTCCGGCGGCCTTGACCCCCATGTAGATCCCTTCCCCGAAACGTCCTTGTCGGAACAGGGGCCGCATGAACGTGTCGCGGATCTCCCCGACCTTGCCGTCGGGAAGAACGCCCTCCACGCCGTACCCCGTGGCGATCCACATCTTCTTGTCGTCGACCGCCACGAGGAACAGGATGCCGTTGTCCTTACCCTTTTTCCCGATCTTCCACTGGTCGAAGACCTTCTGGGCATACTGCTGCGTTTCGAGAGGGACGGTGCTCTTCACGGTCAGGACCGCCACCTCCGCGGTCGTCTGCTGCTTGATCTCGCTGCAGAGCTTCTCGGTCCTGGCGGCCCACTCACCCATGACGCCCGCCGTGTCGGTGACGTGACCGGCGTAGGGCGGGATCTTCGGCTCTTCAGCGCGGCAAGGCGCCGGCGCGGCAAGCGCCAGGAGAAACGCGAGCAACGCCATTGAGGGAACGAAACGGAAGATCATCTACTTGCCGGGTTCCGTCGGATGCTCGTTCGCAAGGAAACAGAGCTTCTCCACCTCGTCCATGTATCCGAGGAACAACTCCTCGACCCGGGCATGCGGGACCTTGGCTCCTTGCCTCGCGGCATATGCTTCCCGAAGCGCGGGCAACGGCACTTTGAACCGCTTCTCGATGTCATCAAGGATCTCGATTTTCCCGTGCGGCGCCACGCGGTCCTTAAGAAGCAGGAGCCCGCGAGCCACGGCGACGACCGACCCCGCCGTCTCTTTCAGGACAGTCAGCATCTCCTTGTCGCCGAACGCGTTCATGTACATCCGGCGCAGCGAGAGAAGCTTGCCCTTCAGCTCGAATTCCACCTGGTGCCTTAAATTTTTCGTCGTGATCTCCAGGCCGGCGACAACGTCCTTGCCGAAAAGCACCCGCCGCCGCTCGGCCATGCCGAGAAATTCCAGGGGGAATACGTCGGAAGACTCTTGCAGGAACGTCTCGGGGAAGATCGGCGGGGCGGGGATCCCGCGGCGCGCGTACCGGTGCGCGATGGCCCTGAAGGAGCAAAGCGCCTCCCTGCGAAGATTCCGGACGACGATCAGGACGGAGACCTCGGCGCCGGCCACCGTCTCCTCGGCTGCATGACTTCCATAAAGTGTGACGGAGACCAGCTCCTCACCGAATACCTTCTCCACGTCCGCACGAAATTCCTCCAGCAGGCCCGCCACCAAGGAACCCCCTTTTGCCCAAGGAAAAGGCATCGCCTGATCAACGATTGGGCAACATTCTATCACCGGCCCACGGCATGCGCTATCGCGCCCTTCGTGCCCTCCTGGCAATCGCCTTGAAACGACGGGTGTTTTCAGGCGGGAACGCCTGAATCCGGCCGGATGCGGCGAATTGGTACGGCCATTGCTATTCCATTACCGAGAGGAGGTGACCCATGAAGAAGATCGAGGCCATCATCAAGCCGTTCAAGCTCGACGAAGTCAAGGAGGCCTTGAACGACATCGGGATCCACGGGATGACGGTATCCGAGGTCAAGGGGTTCGGCCGCCAGAAAGGGCACACCGAGCTGTACCGGGGCGCCG
>JAGVHM010000060.1 GCA_020056545.1 bacterium | reverse complement strand
CGTCGACTTCGTCGCTCGTGGGTGAAACGCGCACCTCGGGATTGAAGGGGACGCTGATCACCGATCTGGCGGCGGCTGCGAGGCGGCGCGGGTTTGCGGCGGAAATCGCCGATCTGGACCTTAAGCGGCTCAAGGAGCTTATTTCCGCGGGAGTCCCCGTTATCCTGCTCGTAGACCTGGGGACCTGGGTCCTGAGCCGCCCCCACTACCTGCTTGCGTACGGGTGGACAAAAGACGGTGTCGTCGCGCATTCCGGGCGCGAGGAGGGGAAGGTCATACCTTTTTCCGTTCTTGATTCGCAGTGGGCCAGGATGGGACGGCTGGCTCTCGTGGTCCGGCGCGAGGCCAGGTGATGCGCCGCGCGCTCCCGCTCCTGCTGATCCTCCTTCTTGCGGGCGGGTGCTCCCGGATGCCGAAGATAATCGTGCTCGAGGATCCGCTGACGGCTGCCGAGCACATCGAGCTGGGCGTCGCCTACGAGCGGAAGGGGGAGCTCGAATTGGCGAAGCGCGAATACGAACGCGCCCTCCGCAAGGAGAAAAACCACTTCCGGGCCCGCGTGAACCTGGGCAATGTTTTCCTGGCGAAAAAGGATTATGAGCAGGCCCGCGCGGAGTACCTCCTGGCGCTGGAAATCCGGCCGAGGGACGCCGAAGCGACGAACAATTTCGCATGGTGCGCCATCCTGTCCGGAGAGGGAACGGAAGAAGCGATGGCGCGGATGGAGGCCGTGGTTTCGGAACCCCCCGGCCGCCGGCCCGAATTCCTGGACACGCTCGGGGTCCTCCTGATGCGGGCAAACCGGCCCGGAGCCGCAGGGGAAGCGTTCGCCGAGGCGGAAACACTGTGCCGGAACGCGGACGCCTGCCCGGAGAGCATGCTGCGGGAAATCCGGGAACACCGCGGCGAGCTGCCCGGGCGATTCCCTTCCCCATCTCCCACGCCCGCTTTGATAAAATAATCCAATGCTCCGCGATCCCGTCGGCCGCCGTGTCGATTATCTGCGCCTGTCCATCACCGACCGATGCAATCTCCGGTGCGTCTACTGCATGCCCCCCGAAGGAATTCCGCTGAAACCCTTCGGTGAAATTCTCGACTATGGCGAATTGCTCCGCTGCGTCCATGTGGCGGTATCCCTGGGAGTCCGCAAGGTCCGGGTCACGGGGGGCGAACCGCTGATCCGCAGGGGCGTGGTGGAGTTCGTTCGCCGGCTTTCCGCCATACCCGGCATCCGGGATCTGTGCATGACCACCAACGGGATCGGGCTCGCCGAGGTCGCGGTCCCGCTCCGGCGGGCGGGACTTGGACGCGTCAATATAAGCCTCGACACCATCAGCCGCGACCGGTACGCGGAAATCGCACGCCGCGACCGGCTATCCGATGTCTTGTCCGGGATCGACGCCGCGGTTTCCGCGGGCCTTCACCCGGTGAAGATCAATGTCGTCCTCCTTCACGGGCTGCTCCCCGGAGAAGTCGACGATTTCATCGGGATGGCAAGGGAGAAGCCGATCGAGGTGCGCTTCATCGAGCGGATGCCTGTGGGCTGCATCCCGTCGGAAGGATACGTCTCCTCCGACCGGATCCGTGATCGCATCCTGTCCCTGCCCGGCGTGCGCGTTGCGGTCGACGGGATGCCGTCCGCGGCGGTCACTTACGGGATTCCCGGTTTCGCCGGCACGCTGGGGATCATCTCGCCCATCTCGCGGAAATTCTGCTCCGACTGCAACCGGCTGCGGATATCGGCCGACGGCCTGTTGAGAAACTGCCTGTTCGCGAAGGAGACGGTGGATTTGCGGGCAGCCCTGCGCGAAGGAAAGAACGACCGTGAAGTGGCGGCCCTCTTCATGCGGGCGGTGGCCACGAAACCGGAAGGCCACGACCTGTGCGGCGGGTCGTACGCGGACGAACCGATGTCCCGCATCGGCGGCTGACGGAGCGCCATCCTGTTTCCCCCCATCCATCCGGAGCTGAGGTTCCATAACTACGCGTCGTTCCTCCGCCGGCGCCTGGGCGGCCCGGTTGCCAGGATCAGCGTGGAGGCGGGGCTCACCTGCCCGAACCGCGATGGCACCAAGGGGACCGGCGGCTGCGTCTACTGCAACAACGCGTCCTTTACTGAAGGGATCCTCTACCCGGGCCGGCCCGTGGAGGAACAGGTCCGCCGGACGATCGCCTCCAGCGGCAGGCTCAGCGCGTTCCGCCGCCTGCTCGTCTATTTCCAGCCGTACACGAACAGCCACGCGGCTCCGGAGGAGCTCGAGCGCCTCTATCTCGCGGCGTTCTGCCATCCGGACGTGGTCGGGATCGTAGTGGGGACCAGGCCTGACTGCCTGGAGCCGCCGGTCCTTGATGTGCTCGGCGCGATCGCGCGCGACCGGTACGTATCGGTCGAGATCGGCCTCCAGTCGATGTCCGAGGACGTTCTCGCCGGTATCAACCGGGGGCACACCGTGCGTGAGTTCGCGGAGGCGGTCGCCGCCGTGAGAAGCAGGGGGATCGACACCGCCGCTCATCTCATCTATGGCCTCCCGGGGGACACGAGGGAAAATTTCGTGGCGGCGGCGGGGTTCCTCTCCGGACTGGGTGTGCAGGGGGTGAAGCTGCATCACCTGCATGTCGTGGCGGGGAGCGGGCTCGAGGAGCCGTGGAGGAGGGGCGAGGTACGGGTGCCCGGGTATGCGGAATACGTCGACGCCTGCGCGGACTTCCTGGAGCGGCTTTGTCCGGAGGTCGCGGTGCTCCGGCTTATGGGGACGGCTCCGCGGGGGATCCTGCTGGACCCGTCCTGGGAGAAGGGCAGCCGGGAAATGTCGCGCGACGTCGCGGCCGAGCTGGCGCGCCGGGGTACCTGGCAGGGATCGCTGCGAGAGGAGAAACGATGATTTCCACGGAGAAGGAGTACCTTCCCCATTCCTCGGGATGCTTCCTGTGCGGGGACGAGAACGCATGCGGCGTCCGCCTGAAGTTCTTCGTGGAGGATGGCGCGGTGCGCGCGCGGATCACGCTTCCCCGGCACGTGAACGGCTACAGGAACGTGGCCCACGGCGGCGTCCTCGCGGCGCTGCTCGACGAATCGATGGGCTGGGCGGCGACGGTCTTCGGGGGATCGCAGCGGATGTACCTCACCGGCGAGCTGACCGTGAAATACATCGCCCCGGTCCCGGTCGGGGAGGAGATCGAGATCCGCAGCCGACTGGTCCGGGACGCCGGCAGGATCGCCTACGGCGAAGGGGAGCTCGTCAGCGGCGGGGAGGTCCGCGTCCGCGCCAGGGGCAAGTTCCTGCCGATGAGCCGGGAGTCGACGGCGGAGGTGGTCCCATACCTTAAATTCGACCGCTGCCGGAAGTACCGCACGCTGTTCAAGGGAATCGAGGAGGCGAAATGAAGCGCGTACTTGGAGTAATCGGGTCCCCGCGAAAGCTTGGGAACTGCGAGCTGACGGTGAAGGAGATCGCGGCGCGGCTGTCGGGGCCGGCCAGCCTTTCGATGGTCCGGCTCGTGGATAAGGACATCCGGCCATGCAAGGCGTGCTACCGGTGCCTGATGGGGGAATGCCCTATCGAGGACGATTTCCGGATGGTTCTGGACGCGATCGCCTCCGCGGACGGCGTGATAGTCGCAGCTCCCGTGTACCTGCTCGGGGCGCACTCCTCCCTGCAGAGGTTCCTGGACCGGGGATTGCAGTTCTGGAAGCGGCTTGACGATCTTGCCGGCAAGCCGGCCGTCGGGGTCGCGCTTGCGGGAGTAAGGGACGGGGAAGGCGCGGCGCTGCTGGGAGTGGAAAACTTCATCCGGGCGATGGGGATGGAGGTAAAAGGCCGCGCGGTGATCCACGCCGCCCTTCCCGGGGAGGCGCTTCTGTCGGAAGAGGGGAAGGTGACGGCAGCCCGCATGGCGAATGCTCTCTTTTCCCCGGAAGCGCCGCAGGCCGAAGACCCTTCCTGCACGGAGTGCGGCGGGACGTATTTCGAGTTTCGCGGCGGAAACCGCGTTTTCTGCCTGCTGTGCGGCGCAGGCGGGTCCGTTTCCCCGGACGGGGGGACGATCCGCCTCGCGACACGTCCGCCCGCCCACTCCTGGCGCGGGCCTGCGGCAAGGAAGGCGCACGGGGAATGGCTGATCGGGATGAAAGAGAAGTACCTGCGAGAGCGGGAGAGGTTGAAGGAAGTCGCCCGTGTCTACGCGGGTGGGGATTTCATCTGACGCGTATCCGCACCGTGTAGAGGACGGTCCAGGTCGTCGGCCCGGCGGGAAGGTCGGCCCATGAGGCGGATTCTCCCGGAGGAATCGTCCCCAGGTTCCTAAGACCTGCAAGGAAGGGCTCCGTTGAATCCGCAGGCAGCCTTACGCGCACGGAATCGGGACGTTGAGCGTTCGCCGGCATGTCGGCGGCCCCGGTCACCGGCTCGCGGATGACTGTTCCTCCCAGCCGAAGCGCCGCCGCGGAGATCCGGTCCTCAAGCCCTGCACGGTCTCCGGCGGCGATTTCCAAGGTTACTTCACGGCCCTGCGGAACCGGCCGCAGAAGTCTGGACGGCGGCGCGGCGAACAGCAGCATGGGCGCGCCATTCAAGGATTTCTCCTCGCGGGGAGACGCCGGGCGGATCGTT
>JAGVHM010000109.1 GCA_020056545.1 bacterium | reverse complement strand
CACCAACCCCTGAACTCGTCGATCTCGGAGATTCTCGAAATGAGCACGGGCCAGGCAGACGTGAAAAAAGCGCCCAGTTGGCCGTCGAGCCTTTTTTCCATGTCATTCCTCCAGCAATGCGATTATACCCGATTACGCCCGATTATGCTTTCTTGTCTTGACCGGGGGAGGGGAACGGGTAAAGTCGGTCCGTGGGAGGCGCCCGCGTGGGCGCCAAATAAGGTCGGCCCTAGAGGCGAAGGAGGAGAATCATGGCGTTGACGGAAAGACTCGAAATCATCTACCAGGACGTCATCAAGCGGAATCCAGGCGAGGTGGAATTCCACCAGGCGGTCAGGGAAGTGATCGAATCGCTGGGCCCGGTCCTGGTCAAGTACCCGGATTTCGCCGAGGCGAAGATCATCGAGAGGATCTGCGAGCCGGAGCGGCAGCTCATCTTCCGTGTGCCCTGGCAGGACGACAAGAACGTCGTCCACATCAACCGGGGATTCCGCGTGCAGTTCAACAGCGCGCTCGGCCCCTACAAGGGGGGCTTGAGGTTCCACCCATCGGTGTATCTCGGGATCATCAAGTTCCTCGGGTTCGAGCAGATCTTCAAGAACTCCCTGACCGGGGTTCCGATCGGCGGGGCGAAGGGCGGGTCCGACTTCGATCCCAAGGGGAAATCCGACAACGAGGTGATGCGGTTCTGCCAGAGCTTCATGCTGGAGCTTTGGAGAATCATCGGCGAGCACACCGACGTCCCGGCCGGCGACATCGGCGTCGGGGGGCGGGAGATCGGGTTCCTCTTCGGGCAGTACAAGCGGCTTACGAACAAGTTCGAGGCGGGTGTCCTGACCGGCAAGGGGATCGTGTACGGCGGCAGCCAGGTTCGTACGGAAGCCACCGGGTACGGATGCACCTACTTCGTGAACGAGATGCTGGCCAGCAAGAAGAACGGATTCAAGGGGAAGAAGGTCCTCGTCTCCGGCTCGGGCAACGTCGCCATCTACACGCTTGAGAAGGTGCATGAGCTCGGCGGCAAGGTTGTCGCGATGAGCGACTCCAACGGGGTGATCCACGACGAGAAGGGGATCAACATCGAAACCGTCAAGCAGCTCAAGGAAGTCGAGCGCCGCCGGATCAAGGAGTACTGCGATTCCCACAAGACCGCCCGGTACATCCACAACGGGAACATATGGGACATCCCCTGCGACGTCGCGTTCCCGTCGGCGACCGAGAACGAGATCACCGGGAAGGACGCCAAGAAGCTTGTGAAGAACGGCTGCATCGCCGTGGGCGAGGGCGCCAACATGCCGACCACGCCGGAAGGGGTGCACGTCTTCATCCAGGCGGGGATCCTATACGGCCCGGGGAAGGCGGCCAACGCCGGCGGCGTGGCGACCTCGGGGCTTGAGATGCAGCAGAACGCCAGCCGCGAGGCCTGGGGGTTCGAGGAGACCGACGCGAAGCTGCAGCAGATCATGAGGAACGTCTACAAGCTCTGCGCCGAGGCGGCGGAGGAGTTCGGGTCGCCCGGCAATTTCGTCGTGGGGGCGAACATCGCCGGCTTCATCAAGGTCGCCCGCGCCATGACTGCGCAGGGGCTCGTGTAACGCAGGCGGGGACACTCCTCGCGATAAACGACGCAAAGATCAGGAATGTTCCCGGTACGGGGAAAGGGGCTGCGTCCGCCAGGGTGTGGCCCCTCTTCTTTTCGGCGCGATCGTCCGCTTATTTATTCGGGCAATCCTTGCACGGCTCCTGGCAGCCCTGCCCGCTATGCCGGTGCCCTGGCCCCCCGCCCCCCATCATCGACTCCATGTGCTTCACGTGGGACTCCTGGAGGTCGTCCTGCATGCGGAAGTGCTCGATGGCCGCCTTCCGGAACTCAGCCGGGTCGGTGATCCCTTCCATCGTTTTCTCGTGCGCGCGGAGGGCGGCGACGCTCTTGCGAACCTCCTCCATGTGCTTCTTCATCCCCTCCATCATCGCGGGTTTTCCCGCCGCCGGTTTGGCCTCGCTCGTTCCTTCCGCAAACCCGGCAAGCGTGTGTTTGCCTGAGTAAAATTCACCCGCCTTCGTGAATTTCACGTCGGACGTCTTCCCGACATGGCAGAAAGCGCATGGCTTCCCCTCCTTGGCCGAAAAAGCCGCCTTCGCCGCCGAAAGCCGGGGAAAGCACAGGAGCGTGAAAAGCGCCGCGGCAAGAGCCATCGCCGGTCTCAGATACGTCCTCTTCATGATGGGATCCTCCTTTGGTTGTTGTCGGGCGGCAGCCGGTCGGAAACGCCGATGTAAATAAAACCTGACAGACTTATTATCTCACGCCTTTCCCCGCTCCAACGAAAGCTTTCCCGTGCGGCATCCGGAGCGCCGGAATATAATGAGAGCGCCGGGGTCCTGCAGGCATATCTACGGGACCGGGCGCCGGGCCACGACGGGAGACGCGGACGGGAAAGGGGAGGAAGCATGCTCGTAGGCAGGCGGATGACGAAGGACCCGAAGACGGTGTCCCCAGAGGACACGCTGTCGAAGGCGGCCGGGATCATGCGGGAGTTCCGGATCAACCACCTTCCCGTGTTGGAGGGCGGAAAGCTCGTCGGAATCGTCACCGACACCGACATGCGCAACGTCTCGCTGACGGGAGAGCCGACCGCGGACGGGATGAAGCCGCCGGAAAGGCGGGTGCGCGAGGTGATGAAGACCGAAGTCTGGTCGCTCACGCCGGAGGACGCGGTGGAGGACGCGCTCCTGATCATCCGCAGGAAGAAGTTCGGGGCCCTGCCGGTGCTGTCCGGGGACCGGCTGGTCGGCATCATAACCAAGATCGACCTGCTGAACGCCGTGATCGATGTTCTTAACCTCGACGAAGTGGGCCTGCGGATCGAGGTTTCCCTTCCAGGGAACATGAAGAGGTTCGAGGAGCTGGTCGCCTTGCTTGATGGGATGTCGGCCCGGGTCCGCAGCTGCATTATCACGCCGCGGAAAGGGTCGGACGGGATGGTCGCGCTCCTGCGGCTCGACACGATCGACGGGCCGAAGGTCATTTCGGAGCTGCGAGCGCGGCACTTCGATGTGATGGGGACGGCCGACTTCTCGTAGGCCAGTGCACCGTGTATTTGCGAGACGGTGCACCAGTGTGCCGTCTCCTCGCGGCTATTCTTTTCCCGCCCCGATGAGCCGCCGCAGCACGTACGGCAGGATTCCGCCGTGGAGGTAGTAGCGGACCTCCTCGGGGGTGTCGATGCGCGCGATCGCCGGGAAGGAAGTTTCCCTCCCGTCGAAGCCCGCGCGCACGGTCATCCGTTTCCGCGGAGAGATTCCCCCCGATATCCCCTCCACCGAGAACAACTCCTTTCCCGTAAGCCCGAGCGACTCGCGGGTGGCCCCGTCGGCGAACGTCAGCGGCAGGATTCCCATCCCGACGAGGTTGCTCCGGTGGATCCGCTCGAAGCTATCCGCGAGGACCGCCTGGACGCCCAGCAGCATCGGGCCCTTGGCCGCCCAGTCGCGGGAGGAGCCTGAGCCGTACTCCTTTCCCGCCAGGATCAGGAGCGGGACCCCTTCCAGCGCGTAGCGCATCGAGGCGTCGTAGATCGTGGCAACCTCACCGTCCGGCAGGTGGACCGTCCACCCGCCCTCGGTCCCCGGCGCGAGGAGATTGCGCAGCCGTATGTTGGCGAACGTCCCGCGCATCATCACCTCGTGGTTCCCCCGTCGGCTGCCGTAGGAATTGAAGTCCTCCTTCCTCACGCCGTGCTCCATGAGATACCGCCCGGCGGGGCTGTCGGGAGGGATGTCGCCGGCTGGAGAGATATGATCGGTGGTCACCGAGTCGCCCAGCACGGCCAGCACCCGCAGGCCCGACAGATCGCCGCGGGATGCGGGAACGAAGGGGAGGTTCTCGAAAAACGGCGGGTGTTTTACGTAGGTGGAGGAATCTTTCCAGGCGAAGCATTCCTCCAGCGGCACCGGAAGATCTTTCCACGCCGCGTCCCCTGTGAACACCGCCGCGTACTCCTTCCGGAACATCCCGGAGCCGATGCTGCCGCGGACCGTCCGTTGAATCTCTTCCGGCGTGGGCCATATCTCCTTAAGGAAGACCGGGGCTCCGTTCGGGTCGTGTCCCACAGGATCCCGGGACAGGTCGATGTCCACGGTTCCCGCGAGCGCGTACGCGACGACAAGCGGCGGAGAGGCGAGGTAGTTGGCGCGACACAGCGGATGGATCCTCCCCTCGAAGTTCCTGTTCCCCGACAGGACGGAAGCGACGGCGAGGTTTCCCTCCTGGATCGCCTGCTCGATCGACCTCGGAAGCGGCCCGGAATTACCGATGCAGGTGGTGCATCCGTATCCCGTCAGGTGGAACCCCAGACCCTCGAGGTAGGGCGTCAGGCCTGCGCGGTCGAGGTAGCGCGTCACGACCTTCGAGCCGGGGGCGAAACTGGTCTTTATCCACGGGCGGGTCCGCAGCCCCCGCTCCACCGCCTTCTTCGCGACGAGGCCGGCCCCGACCATGACGGAAGGGTTGGAAGTGTTCGTACAGCTGGTGACCGCCGCGATGACGACGGCGCCGTCCTCGAGCCGGAACGATTGCCCCCCGTGAGTAACGGGGATTCCTCCTCCGGCGGCTTTCCCCGAGGCCGATGCATGATGACCGGGAGTCGCCCCCCCTTCCGCGTGCCATATGCCATGGTTTTCCGCGGCGGCCGGCGCGGGAGCTTTCCCCCATCCGGCGAGCGCTTTCCTGAAGGATTCCCCCACACCGTCCAGTGGGACGCGGTCCTGCGGGCGCTTCGGACCGGCGAGGCACGGCCGTACATCGGAAAGGTCCAGGGAAAGCCGGTCCGAGAAGACCGGATCGGGCGTGGCGTCCGTGCGGAACAGGCCCTGGATCTTGCAATATGTCTCCACCAGCTTCACCTGCGCGGCGCTGCGCCCGGTGAACCTCAGGTAGGACAGGGTCTCGTGGTCCACGGGGAAGTAGCCGATCGTGGCTCCGTACTCGGGCGACATGTTGGAGATCGTCGCCCTGTCGGCCACCGAGAGAGAGGAAAGGCCGGCCCCGTAAAACTCCACGAACTTTCCCACGACCCCCTTTGCCCGCAGCATCTGCGTAACCGTCAGGACGAGGTCCGTCGCCGTGGCCCCCTCGGGCAACTGCCCGGAGAGCCGGAAGCCCACCACTTCGGGGATCAGCATGGAGACCGGCTGGCCCAGCATCGCCGCTTCCGCTTCGATGCCGCCACACCCCAGCCCACAACGCCCAGCCCGTTGATCATCGGGGTGTGGGAATCGGTGCCAAGGAGCGTGTCCGGATACGCCTGGAAAACGCCCCGCGCCTTCCTGCGGAAAACCACGGGGGCCAGGTATTCGAGGTTCACCTGGTGGCAGATGCCGGTCCCCGGCGGGACCACGCGCAGGTTCCGGAAGGCATTCTGCCCCCAGCGCAGGAAAGCGTACCGCTCGCCGTTACGCTCGTATTCCCTTGCCACGTTGGCCGCGAAGGATTCGCGCGTTCCGAAATGGTCCACCTGGACGGAATGGTCGATGACGAGGTCCGCCGGCATTAGGGGATTGATCCCTTTCGGATCACCGCCCATCCGCAGCGCGGCATCCCGCATGGCGGCGAGGTCCACCAGCGCCGGCACGCCAGTGAAATCCTGCAGCAGCACGCGGGCGGGGCGGAAGGCGATCTCCCGTTCCGACGTCTTCCGGGGAGACCACCGTGCCAGAGCCTTGATGTCCTCCGCGCGAACGGTGGCCCCGTCCTCCCACCGCAGCAGGTTTTCAAGCAGTATCTTGATCGAGAAGGGGAGACGGGAGACGGAACCCCTTACGCGTTTTTCGAGCGCGTCGAGGCGGAAGACCTCGCAGGGGACCGAGCCGATCGTCCTGCGGGCCCTGGCGCCGAAGCTGTCCGGGTGTTTAACCATGGCGGGCGCCCCCTGGAATCCGATGATAGAAAGACATGGTACCATGATGCTCACGCCATCCGTAAACAGGGGTGTTTTCGTAGACACGCTCACTCTTCTCGCGATCGCCGTGGGGTTGGCGATGGACGCTCTGGCGGTCGCCATCGCGACGGGCGTTGTGCTGGGGAACGTCTCCGGCCGGCAGACATTCCGCCTTTCGTTCCATTTTGGCCTCTTCCAGTTCCTGATGCCGGTGATCGGCTGGCTTGCGGGGCTCTCCGTGGAGCGGTACATCTCCGGCTACGACCACTGGCTGGCCTTCGGCCTGCTTGCCTTCATCGGGGCGAAGATGATCTACGAAGCCTTATGCGGGAACGACAAGGAGAAAAAGGGATCCGATCCCACGCGGGGAAGATCCCTCGTCCTTCTTTCGGTGGCCACGAGCATGGACGCGCTGGCGGTGGGGTTGAGCCTGGGGGTGCTTCGCATCGAGATCTGGTATCCCTCGGTTGTGATCGGGCTGGTCGCCGCCGCCCTCACCGCGGTGGGGTTGCGTCTGGGAGCACCCCTGGGGCAGAGGTTCGGCCGGAAAATGGAGATCGCCGGGGGCCTGATCCTCGTCGGGATAGGCGTCAAGATACTGTTGCAGCATCTCCAGCTCCGTTAACCCGCATCCCCGTACCGCTCGATGCGAGAAATTTTTCCCGAACTATCATCACCCGCTTCCGGAACCCTCACGTTGGAAGTATGATCTTACAGGCTTGAAGGAAAACCGAAGGAGATCCGTTGCCGGCATCCATCGGAACCCCGCTTCTCTGGATCGGGTTCACCCTGTTCGTCCTCGTTCTCCTGGCGGTCGACCTTCTGGTGTTCAACCGGGAAGAGCACGAGGTCCGTCCGAGGGAGGCGCTCGCCTGGACGGCGGGCTGGGTATCGCTCGCCCTGCTTTTCAATTTCGGGGTGTACCGTTACTTCGGCGCCCAGCACGCGCTGGAGTTCTTCACCGGATACCTGATCGAGCTGTCCCTGTCCGTCGACAATCTCTTCGTCTTCATCCTCATCTTTTCGACCTTCGGCGTTCCCGCCGCATGCCAGCACCGGGTTCTCTTCTGGGGGATCCTGGGGGCCCAGGTGATGAGGGCGATCTTCATCCTTCTCGGCTCCGCGCTCATCTCGTCGTTCCACTGGGTGATCTACATCTTCGGGGGATTCCTGCTCTTCACCGGCGGGAAAATACTTCTGGGGCACGGGACCGAGATTCACCCGGAAAGGAACCCGGTCTTGCGGCTGTTCGGGAAGGTCATCCCCACCGTCAAGGAGTTCCACGGCGGGCGATTTACGGTCAGGATCGACGGGAAGCTCTACGCCACGGCGCTTCTTCCGGTGCTCGTCGTGATCGAGGTGAGCGACCTCGTGTTCGCCGTCGATTCCATCCCGGCGATCTTCGGGGTGACCCTGGACCCCTTCATCGTCTACACGTCGAACATCTTCGCCATCCTGGGGCTTCGGGCCCTCTTCTTCCTGCTCTCCGCCGCGATGGAGAGCTTCCATTACCTCAAGTACGGCCTGGGGCTGGTGCTCCTCTTCGTCGGGGGGAAGATGCTGGCCGGCGCCTGGTACGCAGTGTCCATCAAGTTTTCCCTGGCGGTGGTGGTGCTCCTCCTCGGGGGCTCGATCCTCGCCTCGTTGCTTCGACGCCGCCGGTGATAATATGAAGCCGCCCGGGAAGGATGGGGAAAACCGGGCGTAATTATCCGTGGATATACAGGAGGCTGATCTGGTGGATCAGGGAACTCTCGCCGCGCGCGCGATCAACGCGATCAGGTTTCTGTCGGTGGACGCAGTCCAGAAGGCCGGATCGGGGCACCCCGGGACGCCGATGGGGCTGGCCCCGCTCTCGTACCTGCTGTGGACCCGCCATCTCCGGTACAACCCCAGGAACCCCGACTGGCCGGGAAGGGACCGGTTCGTCCTGTCGTGCGGGCACGCTTCGATGCTGCTGTACTCCCTCCTGCATCTCACCGGCTTCGATCTTTCCCTGGAGGATCTGCGGCAGTTCCGGCAGTGGGGGAGCAGGACCCCCGGACACCCAGAATCGGGCCACACCCCAGGGGTGGAGGTGACGACCGGCCCCTTGGGGCAGGGGATATCGAACGCGGTCGGGATGGCGATGGCCACCCGGCTGCTGGCGCAGTGGTTCAACAGGCCGGGGCACGAGATAGTGTCCCACCGCGTCGTGGCCCTCTGCTCGGACGGCGACCTGATGGAGGGCGTCGCCTCGGAAGCCGCCTCCCTTGCCGGTTTCCACCGGCTGGGGAACCTTGTCGCTTTCTACGACGATAACCGGATCACGATCGAAGGATCGACAGACCTGGCGTTTCGCGAAGACGTGGCGGGCAGGTTCCGCGCCTACGGGTGGAACGTTCTCCACGTCGCCGACGGCAACACGGACCTCGATGGCCTGTCCCGGGCGATCGAGGCGGCGTTCGCGGAACGGGAGCGCCCCACGCTCGTGATCGTCCGGACGGAGATCGCCTTCGGCAGCCCCAACAAGCGGGGTACCGCGGAGGCCCACGGCTCGCCGCTCGGGGAGGCGGAGGTGGCGCTGGCCAAGGAAGCGCT
>JAGVHM010000175.1 GCA_020056545.1 bacterium | reverse complement strand
GGAACCCCTCGGCCACGATCTCCCTGATCCGCTCGCTCTCGTCGTATCCGCTCGCGAGGAGCGCCCGCACATAAGGACAGATCCGCTTCATCTCGGCGAACGCACGGTCGCCGGTCATCCAGGGCATCATCAGGTCGAGCATGACGAGGGCGATCTCGCGGTGACGCTCGCGGAACATCTCGACCGCCTCGACGCCGTTGCGAGCCTCTATCACGCGGTACCCGAAGGACCGGAGCATGGCAGCAACCACTTCGCGGACGTCGTCCTCGTCGTCCGCCACCAGGATGGTCCCTGCGCTGCCACCTTGGGGGTCTTCCAGGTCCTCGATATCTTCAGACAGATCCGGAGCTGCGGGAAACACGATGGTGAAGGTTGTCCCCGCTCCCGGCTTCGACCGGACGGATATCTCCCCGTCGTGTATCTCGACTATCCCGCGTACGGCCGCCAGCCCCATCCCCCTGCCGATGAATTTCGTGGAAAAGAACGGCTCGAAGATCCGGGAGAGCGTCTTTTCGTCCATCCCGCACCCGGTGTCGGATATTTCAAGCACGACGCGCTGGCTTTGCGATAAATCGCCCGTCGCGCTCTGGATGATCACCTCTCCTTTGGCTCCGGGCTCGGCCGCCGGATGGACGGAAAGACCCTCCTCCCTGCGCGTCCGGATGGAGAGGACGCCGCCTTCCGGCATCGCCTCGCCGGCATTCAGACACAGGCTCATCACCACCTGTTTGAGCTGGGCTGCGTCGGCCAGGACGGGAGGGATTTCGTCGGCCAGGTCCAGGCGGAACTCCACCGATGCCGGGAACGCCGCCTTTAAAATAGGAACGTCGTCGAGCACAGCCCAGTTCAGGGATACGAGCCGTGGGCTGTACTTCCCCTTCCGCGCGTACGCAAGAAGCTGGCTGGTCAGCTCGACCGCCCGCCCGCCGCTGCGCTCGATCATGTCGAGGTACTTGCAGGCATCGCTGTTTCCGCTCATCAGCAGGCGAAGCATCTCAACAGAGCCGGTGATGCCCAGCAGCAGGTTGTTGAATTCGTGGGCGACTCCGCCAGCCAGCATGCCCAGGGTCTCCATCTTCTGGATCTCGAACAGGCGGTCACCGATCTTCTTCCTCTCGGTGATGTCGCGGGTGATCCGCAGGACCATGCGTATCTTCCCCCGCTCGTCGTGCACAGGCGACGAAACGGTCTCCACCTCGAGGTAGCTTCCGTCCTTGCGGCGCAGCCGGCAGTGAAGCGTGACCGCCGCGCGGTCCTTTTCCGCGATCCTCCGGTTTTCCTCCAGGAAATTCCCCCGGTCCTCGGGATGGAGGAATCCGGCAGCCGTCGCGCCGATCATCTCCTCGGGACGGTAGCCCAGCATCCTGCCCGTCGCGGGGCTTGCGTAGAGATATTTCCCGTCGGGGTCGTGCAGCGAGATGAAGTCGAGGGAGTGGTCGGCCAGGAACCTGTATCGCGCTTCGGAGTCCCGCAGCTGCTCCACCATCCTGCGGCGCTCGAGCGTCGCGGAAATGATGGGGGCCACGACATCCGCGATCACCCGCACCTCGCCTTCGTGCCAGATCTTCTTCGCGCCGTACATGTGAATTGAGAGAAACCCGAGCGGCCGGGTGCCGAACCTGAGCGGTAAGAACATCGCGGAACGGACCGGGGAGGAGGCATGCAGCGCCCGGAACGGATGCTCCGGCGGAAGGAGCTCGAGCTCGTTGAGAACCTGCCCGCCCTCCGAGTGGAGCCGCTCCATCACCTCCCTGACCAGCCCGCCGTTTCCGTAGGCGTCTCTGAGCTCCGGCCATTCGCCGGGGAGGGTGCTGCGCCAGATCTCCGGGCGGGCGACGTTTTCGCGGCAGGAGACCAGATAGCATCCTTCCGCGCCGCAAAGAGCCAGGATCTCCCGGCACACCTCTTCCAGAAGTTCGTCGAGCCCCAGCCCCAGCGCGCAGATCCGCGCTATCCTGGGCACCGCGAGTATGTGGACCTCGCTGGCCTGCTGATCGTTCGATCCCCGGTTCTTCACCGGAAACGGGATCGTGTCCCCCAATGTCCTCTCCCTTCGCCCTCGCGAACCGAAATGATTGTTTTTCCTTTATAAAAGGGATGGAGCGGGATGTCAACAATACCCGCCCTACGCCCGCTCCCTCCAGTGCGCCTCCTCGAATCGCCGGATCTTCTCCACCCGCCGGCGGTGGCGGCCGCCGTCGAAAGGGGTTGTAAGCCACTTCCCCGCTATTCTTCGGGCGAGGGCGAAAGAGATCTCGTCGGCGCCGAGGACCAGGACGTTCGCGTCGTTGTGGCGGCGGGAGAGAACCGCATCGGCGACGGTGGCGACCACCGCGGCCCGGACCCCCTTCGACTTGTTCGCGCAGATGGCCATGCCGATCCCCGACCTGCAGATCAGTATCGCCCGGTCGGCCTCCCCCCGACGCACCAGGGCCGCAGCCGCGAAGCCGTAGTCCGGATAGTCCACGGGATCGGCCGAGTCCGTTCCAAGGTCCCCGGGGGCATAACCCATTTCCGACAGGCGCCTTAAAAGGGCCGCCTTCATTCCCACGCCACCGTGGTCCGAGGCAAGAACGATCCGCAAGGGTTTCCCGCGCGGGCTCATCCTTTACGCCTCCTCCTCCATCGCCAATGCGAAATGCGCCGCCCCGAGCAACGCAGCCTGGTCGTCGAGTATGACCTTCACGGGAATACCGGAGAGAAAATCGCGGAACCGCCCCTTGGAGGCGAACGATTCGAGGAACCCTCCCTCCGAAAGGACGGGGAGGATGGCGGGCGCGATGCCTCCTCCCAGGACTACCCCTCCGGTCGCGTTGAAATTCAGGGCGAAATCGCCCGCCAGCGAGCCGAACAGGGAGACGAAGAATCGAAGCGCCTCCCCGCACAGCGGCGACCGTCCGGATATCCCCTCCTCCGCGATCACACGTGGCGGGTCCCCGACGAGAATGCGCGCTTCGATTTCCGCGGCCACCGGAATCCCTTCAACCTCCCGCAGGAAACGGTAGATCGCGTGGAGGCCGGGTCCGGAAACCGCCCGCTCCGCGCTTGCGCGGCCGTAAAGTCCCTTGAGGAAGGCGAGCAGTTTTTCTTCCCGGCCGTTACCGGGGGAGAACCCGGCATGCCCGCCCTCCGATGCGAAAGGGAGGTATCCCCTTCCGCATCGGACGAGAAACCCTACTCCGAGTCCGGTCCCTGCCGCAACCACGGCGATCGTCCCCCGTGGATCCGCTTCCCCGGCCTGCAGGACCGCGAAAAGGCCGGGCGGAAGGTGCAATACCGAGAAGGCGGTGGCCTGAAGATCGTTTATGAGGAATCCGCGCCTCGCCCCGCACGCGCGACGTATCGACTCTTCATCCACGATCCAGGGCAGGTTCGTCAGCCGGCTCCGTCCCTTCCTGACAGGTCCCGCCACGCCTGCGCAGACGAGATCCACCGGGCCCCTGCCCGCAAGGAACTTTTCGATGATCGACTCAAACGAGGGAAACTCCCGGCTATGGAAGGAGCTGACATCGTCCCGCTCCATTCGGCCGCCCCGCACGGTGAAAAGCGCCAGGTTGGTCTTCGTCCCCCCCACGTCGGCGGCGAGGATCATCGCCTCCCCCCGTCCTTCGCGCCCGCAATCGCCGCCGCGTCCGCGTCCGCGAGAAATGTGACCT
>JAGVHM010000207.1 GCA_020056545.1 bacterium | reverse complement strand
TTCTTCGCATTTCGAACCGTGAAGGTTGATATACTTGGCGTGTCAAAATTTTTCGAGGCCGGTCGCCATGAAACCGAGAGCCATATACCGCGTCCTTTTCCAGAATCAGGGGAACCTCTACGAGCTCTATGCGCGCAAGGTGGGCCAGGGGTTTCTGTTCGCGTTCGTCGAGGTCGAGGACATCATCTTCGGCAGCCGGGGCGGCCTTCTCGTCGACCCGTCCGAGGAGAAACTCAAGTCCGAGTTCGCCGGCGTGAAGCGCACCTACATCCCTCTCTCGGCCGTGGTGCGGATCGACGAGGTGGAAAAGGAGGGTGTAAACAAGATCGTCGCCCTTGCCTCGCCCGCCGGGAACGTCACGCCTTTCCCCATACCCACGGGCCCTCCCGAAAGCAAGCCCGGCAGGCGTTAAACCAGGAGGCGGCATGCCCGACCTCTCGCGGGAGAAGCCGGAACCTTACCTTCCGAACCTGCCCGGCAAGCACTTACCGGAAGCCGTCCCGAAGAAGATTTCCGCCCGCGTCCTGCGGTCTCTGCGCCGGCGCAAGCCGCTGTGGCGTTTCCTCTTTGTGTTCTGCCGCGCCGTGGAAAACGCGGGTGGAAGACTGTACCTCGCGGGCGGCATCGTCCGGGACTTCGCGGAGGGGAAACCCGGCAAGGATATCGACCTGATGGTCGCCGGCGTCGGCTTCGAACGTCTGGACGCGATTCTCCGGTCTCTTCCCGCCCGTACGCTGGGAATCCGTCGGATCCTGCCCGTCGGCAAGGCATTCGCGGTCTACAAGGTGCGGACCTCCTGGACGGATGTCGAGCTGGACGTGGCCCTCGCGAGGACGGAGCGCTCCACCGGCCCCGGACACCGGCAGTTCCGTGTCCGGACCAGTAACGTGGAGGCCCGGGACGACGCCGGCCGGCGGGACTTCACAATTAACAGCATCCTGTTCTCATTCAGTCTGGTAAAGGGCCGGCTGACCGGGGCGGTCGTGGACTTCTTCGGCGGCCTCGCGGATCTACAGCGAAAACTCATCCGGGGAGTGGGCAAAGCGGAGGACCGGTTCCGTGAAGATCCTCTGCGCATGCTGCGCGCCATCCGGCAGAAGAACGAGCGGAAGGGTTATTCCATCGAAAGGAAAACATGGGCGGCCATCCGCCGGGTAGCTCCGGGTTTTCTCAGGACGATCCCGGGAGAGCGCGTAATCAACGAGCTGCTTCGCTCCCTCTCGGCGGACCCGGCCCGCACGGTGGAAGACCTTCGCCGCGCAGGGATCCTGCCCATCATTCTTCCGGAAGTCCGCGGAATGCGGAAAGACGCCGTGGCACGGATAAAGCGCCGGTATGCGATCCTGGAAAAACGGCTCGGACGCCCGTTGCCGGAAACACTTCTGGCGGCCAACCTGCTGGTGGACTACGCGGAAGCGGAGTGCCGGAGCCGCGTTCGGGAAGCCGGACGGAAAAGGCATGGGCGAGGCCTGCACGGCATGGGCGGCGGACGGGAAGGGATCCTCTTCCGCCTCCCGCGCACCGACGGCATCGCCCGCCGGCTGAATTTCCCAAAGGTCCGAAGCGTGGTTCGTATGTTGGAGGACCTGGGCCGCCTCAATCAAATCAGCCGCATGAAGAACAGGCGCGCCCGCGTCGAGGCGATATTCTCGAAGCGTGAAACACCGGAACATCTGTTGGTGCTATACGAGGCATCCTCAAAAGCCGCGAGGCGAAAAGGGAGCGACTTTCCTCCCGTCCTCGGAATTGCCGCACGGCGGCCGGCGCTCACATCCGGACGCCGCCTGATCGAGATGGGGATCCCTCCGGGTCCGGATATCGAATCGATCCTTGAAGAAGTGCGTGAAGCAACCCTAAAGGGGAGGGTAACAAACCTGGTCGAAGCGGAAGATCTTGCCCTAAGGATCTTCCGCGGGAACCGCCGTTGAGATCCTTTCAGCGGCGCCCGCCTCGTCCTCCGGCGCCACGGTCCGTATCGCCGCCCGTGTCGCGGTCCCCACGCCCTCCGGAGGATGGCCTATCCGCTCCGCCCCTCCTCTCAATACCGGAATCCTGCACCGGCCGTCGCCCTGCTGGAGCGCTTAATTCCCCGGTAACCTCCCTCGTTCTTCCGGCATCGACTCTCCCGGCGGAAGGAGCCTGACGCTGCGCATCTCCCCGGTACGGAGGAGGGGCCACCACCTTCGGCTGCATATTTCTTGCCGTCGGTTCGGAACGGTCGGAACCTGTCCCCTCGCGTCGAACCCGTGTTTCCGCCTGTGCGCGGGGCGTTCGCGCCCTTTCCGGGCGAATCTTCGTTTCCGTTGCCTTATCGGCCACACCCGACCTCACGGTCCCGTCTCCGGACCTCCCCTCACGGCCCCGGGGCTCGCGTTGCGGCGGGCGCTCGGGCTTCTCCAGCCTGCCCGGCGGCTTCCTGTCCTGCCCTTCCGAGCGGACTCTCTCACTTTCCATCCGGACGCCGGGACGCTCCTCGCGGGGCGGCGTTCCCCCGCGGCGTACAGTGTCCCCACCCTGGCGCGGGGCGCGTTCCCTCACGACGACATTCCGCCGTTCCCCACGTGCGGCGGACCAATCCCTCCACTCCGTGGACCTCCCTGCCCTGTCAGTCCGGACGAAAACCGTCCCCCGGGGAAGCGGACGCTCCCAACTCGACAGCCGCGCGTTGCTGCGCGTGAATCCGGAACGGACAAAACGCTCGCCGGGGCGAAGCGGCACCCACCGGACGAAACCTCCGTCGCGAACAAAGCGGACTGTCGCAGGGAAGAAGAACGTGTTTCTGTGGAAATGGTTGAACCTGGACGATCCGAACACGAAGCCCACGGAAAAGAACGACTGGTACGGCGACCAGACCCAGCCGAATACCGGGTCGCTGGCCCACCAGCCGTAATGGTAAGGATACCAGCCCCAAGGCTCGTTGGACACCCACGTCCATCCGTATGGCGACACCCAGACCCAGCTGCCGTAGTAGAATGGAGACCACCCTGCAACGACCCGGGGGCGCCAGGCATATCCGTAATTGCCCGTTTGCACCCACTCTCCGTAATCCCGCAGCTCATACGCCGCGGCCGGAGGCACTGAGGCGTTCTTCTCGACATCCGTCATCGGCGGCCGTTCCTGGTACCTGTCGTCGCCGCTATCCCGGTAGGCGGAAATGCGGACATCCTTCCCGATCGCCGCTTCCTCGCCGGCCTTCACACGGAAATTTCCACTCTCGACGGAAACGGCGCCCTCTCCCGAACGAACCACAAGGCGCGTGCCGCCGGCATCCCGGACGGTCAGCCAGTAGCGCCCCGGCACGGGGAAATCCGCCTTCCCGCCGCCGGGAACCGCCACACCCACCGGGGAAAAATCATCGGCGGGGAGGTCGAACCGTATCTCTCCTGAACGAAGCCGGAACGCCGTCCCTTCTTCGTCGAATTTCCTGACATCCACTTCAGTACCGCCGGTAAGCAGCACGTATTGTCCGCCGTGGAATTGAAGCTCCGCCTCCGACCCCGCGGGGACGTTTATACGCGACCGTTCCGGGATCGGGGTGTTCGTTGCGTACTCCTCCCACTCTCCGGAGTCCGGCAGGCGCACCCAGACGGTCCCGTTGAAGACCTTCAGGCGAGCCACCGAATATGCCGAAAATCCCTCCTCCTCGGCATCCCTTTCGGCCGCCGGCGCCTGTCTCGGCAGCCCCGCTACGGCAAGAGCAACCAGTATTCCGGCCAAAATTGCGGAAATGCGTTTCATGACCTGTCGGCCCCCTTCTCCATAATGCGCCGGATAAGCTGCGGTCGCGAAATATGATGGAGGCGATCCGCCAGCTTCATCCGGCAATCAGTTAGACGCCAAGCGGGGGGCGGAATATTCACCTGCCTCCCGCATCCATGAATATTTAAACCCGGACGGCTCCGGATAGTTCCGTCGAACCCTACGAAGGCGGCGCTGGTATACTTAATGTAACCAATTCGCTTGCCGGGTGTGCCCAATGTACAGGATGAACGACGGAAACCGCCGGATCGGCGAAATGTTCTCCGCGATCGCGCCCAGGTACGACCTCCTCAACCGGCTCCTGTCCCTCGGGCTGGACCGCGGGTGGCGGAGGGAGGCTGTGGCCCGGATCGGACCGGGGAAGGGTGGAAGGCATCTGGATATGGCCACGGGGACGGCCGACGTCGCCCTCGAGATCCTGCGCCGGAAGGGCGGCGATGCGTTCGTGGTCGGGTCGGACATCTCCACGGAGATGATGCGCATCGGGCTGGAGAAAGCCGCCCGTGCCGGCGGGAAGGGCCGGATAGCCTTCGTGAAGGCCCCCGGCGAAGCACTTCCGTTCCGGGACGGTGTCTTCGACTCGGCATCCGTCGCCTTCGGCATCCGGAACGTGGCGGACCGGGTGCTTGGGCTGAAGGAGATGTGCCGGGTGGTCCGGCCCGGAGGCCGCATTGTCGTCCTTGAGTTCTCGCAGCCGGAAGGGACTATCTTCGGCGGCCTCTACCGCTTCTATTTCACCAGGGTGCTCCCGGCGGTAGGCGGGATAGTCTCCAAACGAAGCGCCTACACGTATCTTCCGGAATCGGTGCTGGCGTTTCCGTCGCCGCGGGAATTCGCGGATATGTTGCGAAACAGCGGGTGCGCCAGCGTCGACTACCGGCCGCTCACCTTTGGAATCGTAACCCTGTACGTGGGAACCCGGTAAAGGGAGGCAGGGGCACTCCCCGAGACTACAGGCGCAAAGACAGGGATGTCTCCGGTCTTGTGCTCAGATCGCCGTAACGGCCGTTTCGTTATCGAACCATCCCTCGAATAGAGCTGTCGTCATGTAACGCTCCCCGGCGTCAGGCAGGATCGCCACGATCGTCTTTCCGGCGAACTCGGGAAGTTTGGCCAGCCGGACGGCCACCGCGACAGCGGCTCCGGCGGAAATCCCTGACAGCATCCCCTCCTCCCGCGACAGCCTGCGGGCATATTCGATCGACTCTTCGTTGGTGACCTGCTCCACGCGGTCGATAATGGAGAGGTCCAGCACATCCGGGATGAATCCCGCGCCTATACCCTGGATCTTGTGCGGCCCCGGTGTCAGCGGCTCCCCGCGCATCTTCTGCGCTATGACCGGACTGTGTACCGGCTCCACCGCGACGGAAATGATCTTTTTCCCCCTGGTGTTTTTTATGTGGCGCGAAACGCCCGTTATCGTCCCGCCCGTGCCGACACCGGAAACGAGGACATCTATCGCCCCTCCCGTGTCCTCCCAGATCTCGGGCCCGGTGGTATCTTCGTGGATCTTCGGATTCGCGGGATTCTTGAACTGCTGTGGCATGAAGTACCTGCCCGGATCCGAAGCCACGATCTCTTCCGCCTTCTCGATGGCCCCCTTCATACCCTTGGCGCCTTCGGTCAGCACGAGCCTCGCTCCGAAAGCCTTCAGCACCATGCGGCGCTCGATGCTCATCGTCTCCGGCATCGTCAGGACTATGCCGTATCCGCGGGCCGCGGCCACGAATGCGAGGGCGATCCCCGTGTTGCCGGAAGTCGGCTCGACTATGGTCCTGCCGGGGCCGAGCAGCCCCTTTTTCTCCGCATCCCAGACCATCGATGCACCTATTCTGCACTTCACGGAATAGGCCGGGTTGCGCCCTTCGATCTTGGCCAGCACCGTGGCGCCACCCCCATTCGCTATCCTGTTTAACTTGATCAGCGGAGTCCGCCCGATCGACAGTGAATTATCACGGAACCAGTTCGTCATACCGCCCTCCCATATTATGTCTATCGTATATATAGTATTTATCCGGCCCATCGGTGTCAACTATTTTTTCCGCTTCCCTTTTCGGGCGATTAGCCTTATGTTTTTCATGATGAAGATCCGCTGTCTCTGCGTATTCAGCTCCTCCAGCAACCTGGTCCCCGAAGAGTTCCGGAAGGACGCGCTCGCGCTCGCCGACCGGATGGTCGGGGAAGGGATATCGATGGTCTACGGAGGCGGATCGGTAGGGCTGATGGGTGTCATGGCGGACCGCATACTCGCGGGAGGAGGAAAGGTCGTCGGCGTCATTCCTCCGTTCCTGTGCACCAAGGAACTCGCGCACGAGGGGCTTACACGGATGGTCGTCACGAAATCGATGCATGCGAGGAAGATGGAGATGAGCAGGCGCGCAGACGCCTTCGCCGTGCTTCCCGGGGGCTTCGGGACGATGGACGAGTTCTTCGAGATCCTCACGTGGAAACAGTTGGGGCTGCACTCCCGCCCGATTGTAGTCGTCAACACCCTGGGCTGGTTCGACCCCATCCTTTCCTTCTGCAGGAGCGCGGTGGGATTCCGAACGGTTTCTCCCCGGAACCTCGATCTTTTCGATGTAGTCCCGTCCGTCGACAGCGCGATCGACACCCTGCTGCGCCGTCGCTTGCCGGCACGCGCGTCCGTCCGCCTCGCCCGTACTTAACGTGCCATTTCAGAACCACGGTGATGTGGACTCCGGGCTCGCGGGGGGACTTCCCCGGAGCTACGTTCGCGATCTTCGCCCGCTCACTGCGGATTCCGCTTCGACGCAATCTATCCCTCCGCTCCATACGCCGCTCCGTGGAAGCCCCCCGCTACGCCCTGCGTCCGCGTTACCGTGGTTCTGATTTGCGCAGTTCCAGCAGGTAGTTGACCACCGAGGAGCAGAAGACGACGAGGAACGTCGCTTCGGGAAGCGCGACCGGCTCC
>JAGVHM010000087.1 GCA_020056545.1 bacterium | reverse complement strand
TAGGCGATGATCTTGGCCACCACGCCCGCGCCGACGGTGCGCCCGCCCTCGCGGATGGCGAAGCGCAGGCCCTCCTCCATCGCGATCGGCGTGATCAGATCCACCGTCATCTTGATGTTGTCCCCGGGCATCACCATCTCCACCCCGTCCGGAAGCATGGCGTTGCCCGTCACGTCCGTCGTCCGGAAATAGAACTGCGGACGATAACCCGTGAAGAACGGCGTGTGACGGCCGCCCTCCTCCTTCGTCAAAATGTAGACCTCGCCCGTGAACTTCGTGTGCGGCGTCACCGACCCCGGCTTGCAGATGACCATCCCCCGCTCCACGTCCTCCTTCTTCATCCCCCGCAGCAGCAAACCCACGTTGTCCCCCGCACGACCCTCGTCCAGGATCTTGCGGAACATCTCCACTCCCGTGCACACCGTGTTCTGCGTGTCCCGGATCCCCACGATCTCCACCTTCTCGCCCGTCCGCACGATCCCCCGCTCGATCCTACCGGTCGCCACCGTCCCGCGACCGCTGATCGAAAACACGTCCTCCACCGGCATCAAAAACGCCTTGTCCAGGTCACGCTGCGGCAACGGAATGTACTCGTCCAGGGCCTTGACCAGCTCGAATATGCACTGCGCCTCCGGACTGTCCGCGTCCCCGCTCTCCAAAGCCCGCAACGCGCTGCCACGGATGATCGGCGTGTCGTCCCCGGGAAACTCGTACTGATCCAGAAGCTCCCGCACCTCCATCTCCACCAGATCCAACAGCTCCGGATCGTCCACCATGTCCACCTTGTTCAAGAACACGATGATGTACGGCACGCCCACCTGCCGCGCCAGCAGGATGTGCTCCCGCGTCTGGGGCATCGGACCGTCCGCCGCGCTCACCACCAGCACCGCACCGTCCATCTGCGCCGCACCCGTGATCATGTTCTTCACGTAGTCCGCGTGGCCCGGACAGTCCACGTGCGCGTAATGGCGCGTCGCACTGTTGTACTCCACGTGCGCCGTGGCGATCGTGATCCCCCGCTCCCGCTCCTCCGGAGCCTTGTCGATCTGATCGAAGGGCACGTAGTCCGCCAAACCGCGCTTCGACAGAATCTCCGTGATCGCCGCCGTCAACGTCGTCTTCCCGTGATCCACGTGACCGATCGTCCCGACGTTCACATGATCCTTCGTCCGTGCAAACTTTTCGCGCGCCATTGCTGGCTACCTCCTGATCAAGCACCTGTGTACAACCGTGTAATGTCCTTGGCGTTTCTTTCGGGCACCTTTTCGTACCTGGCCAACAGCATCGAGAAAACTCCGCGGCCCTGGGTCAAAGATCGCAGCTGGGTCGCGTACCCGAACATCTCCACCAGGGGGACCTCCGCATGCACGATCTGGTCGCCCCCGCGCTGCTGCATCCCCGTCACCCGCCCCCGGCGCGAGTTGAGGTGGCCGGTGACCTCCCCGAGGAAATCCGCCGGCACGGTCACTTCCACCGTCATGACGGGCTCCAGCAGGGCCGGGTCGGCCTCCTTGGCGCCGTCCCAGAGGGCCGAGGTCGCCGCGTTCCTGAATCCCATCTCCGTCGATTCCCCCTCGATCCACCTGCCGCCCGTCAGGCGCAGGACCAGATCCACCAGGGGATAGCCGGCCAGCACTCCGGTTTCGCACGCCTGCCTGGCCGAACTCTCGATGTAGGCGACGAACTCCGCGGGCATCGTCCCCGGGACGGTCGCGTCGATGAAGACGACCCCCGTCCCGTAATCGCCCGGAGCGACGACCAGCTCCACTTCGGCGAAATTCGTCTTGCCGGCGAGTTCCCGCTCGAACCCGCCCCGGGAGGTCACCTGGCGGGTGACGGTCTCCCGGTAGGCCACCTGCGGCCGGCCGACGTTGCAGGCGACCTTGTGTTCGCGCTGCATGCGGTCGACCATGATCTCCAGGTGCAGCTCGCCCATGCCCCAGATGACGGTCTGCCCGCTGTCGGGATCCTTCCTCACGTGGAAGGTCGGGTCCTCGTCCGACAAGGAGCGCAGGGCGTCGCCCAACTTCTCCTGGTCCGCCTTCGTCCGGGGCTCGATCGCCATGTAGATGACCGGCTCGGCGAAGGTCATTTCGTCCAGCACCAGAGGGTGCTCCTGGTCGGCCAGGGTATCCCCCGTGCGGATCTCCTTGAATCCCACCGCGGCCACGATGTCGCCGGCCCGGACTTCCGGCAGATCCTCGCGCTTGTCGGCGTGGATCCGCAGCAGGCGTTGGATCCGTTCCCGCTTGCCCGTGCTGACGTTCAACACGACCTTGCCCGCTTCCAGCGTCCCGCTGTAGACCCTCAGGAAAGCCAGCCGCCCCGCGAAGGGATCGGCCAGGATCTTGAAGGCCAGGGCGCTGAACGGCTCGTCGTCGTCCGGCCGCCTGGATTCCGTCCTGGGCCCGGGCACCTTGTCCACCAGGGTCCTGCCGACGATCGCCGGCAGGACCC
>JAGVHM010000200.1 GCA_020056545.1 bacterium | reverse complement strand
GTTGGTGTTGTCCTGGATCCGCTTCCTGATGCTCTTCAGGCCGTATATCTTGGCCGCAGCCTCCCCGGCGATCGCGGCGGCCGATGGGTCGTCCACCGCCAGCTCCGCGGCGCGCGCGGTGCTCTCCACGTCGAAGACGGGAGTCCCGCGGAAGTTCCGCTCAAGCCACCCCCGGCACTGGGCGATGGCGTGCGGGTGCGAGTAGATCTTCCTTACGTGGTCCATGTCGCCCGTCACGGAGAGCATGTCGTGGGCGACCTCCACGAGAATCTCGCCGCATATGAGGAGGTTGTGGTCGACGAACATGTCGAGCGTGTTGCTGACAATCCCCTCGCTGGAGTTTTCGATGGGCACTACGCCGAAGTCGGCGAGGCCGCGTTCCACCGCCTCGAAGACCTCCGACACGTTTATCTGCGAAACGTAATCGGCGCTCTCGCCGAAATGCTTGAGGCAAGCAAGGTGGGTGAACGTCGCCCGGGGGCCGAGGTACGCCACCGAAAGCGGCTTCTCCAGCGCGTGAGAGGCGGAAATTATCTCCCTGTAGATCGCCTTGAGCGCTTCGTTCGGGAACGGTCCCCGGTTCTCCGCCGTCAGGCGCAGAAGTATCTCGACCTCGCGCTCCGGGACGTAGAACTGGAGGTTCTTGTCCGATTTGATCTTGCCGACATCGACCACCGCCCCGGCCCTGCGGTTCAGCAGTTCGAGAATGCGGTCGTCCAGCCGGTCGATCTCGTCGCGCAGCTCCTTCAGGCGATCTTGCGTCACCCGTTGCTCCCGGTCTTCTTCCGGATCACGCCGATGTTGCGGAACTTCGCGTACCGGCGGTCGAGCAGCTCCCGGACGGAGAGGGAGCGGAGGACGGATAACGACTCCGACATGGCGACCCGTACCGCGTCGCCCGCCGCCTTGTGGTCACGGTGGGCTCCGCCGACCGGCTCCGGTATGATCCGGTCCACGACGCCGAATTTCTTGAGGTCGGTGGCCGTGATTTTCATCATATCCGCGGCGGTCTCGGCCTGAGCCGTGTCGCGCCACAGGATCGAGGCGCACCCTTCCGGGGAGATCACCGAGTAGATCGCGTACTCCAACATCAGGATATCGTCGCCCACCCCAAGCGCGAGCGCCCCCCCGCTTCCTCCTTCACCGACCACGACGACGAGGATGGGGGTTTCAAGCCGCGCCATCTCAAGCAGGTTCCTCGCGATCGCCTCGGACTGGCCACGCTCCTCCGCGCCGATGCCCGGGAAGGCCCCCGGGGTGTCGATGAACGTGATGACCGGAAGGCGGAACTTCTCCGCGAGCTTCATCACCCGCAGGGCCTTCCGGTATCCTTCCGGGTTGGCCATTCCGAAGTTGCGCCGGATCTTTTCCGTCGTGTTCCTCCCCTTCTGCTGCCCGATGACGATAACCTTTTCGCCTTCAAGCTCCGCGAAACCGCAGACCACCGGAGGGTCGTCCCGGAACGCGCGGTCCCCGTGTATCTCCAGGAAGTTCTTAAAGCAATGGTTTATATAATCGAGCATATATGGCCGATTCGGATGGCGTGCCAACTGGGTAATCTGCCAGCGGGTAAGATTGGAGAATATATCCTTGCGGATCTTGCCGATCTTCTTGTCGAGCTTGCCTATCTCCTCCCTGAGGTTCCTGTCCGACCCGTCGTCCACCCGCCGCAGTTGTTCCAGGCGGTTTTCAAGGGCGACGATCGGCTTCTCGAACTCCAGATACTGCAGGATCATATGGACTCCTTTCCCGGGTAAACCCTAAATTTATGGCAATTTACAGGTTATAACAAGAACTTTTTGGCAAGAGCGGACACCGTTTCCGTTGCGTTTCCCGCATCCGTCCAGACCGCCTGGGGTTCGACGGAGAGCCAGGTCAGCTGGCGCTTCGCGTACCTGCGCGTGTCCCGTTTCAGGCCGGCGATCGCCAGCGGGAGCGACAAGGCCCCGGAAAGGTGGGAAATGACGTGCCGGTACCCGAGCGCATTCATCGGTTTCAGTTCCGGCCCGAACCCGGCGTTTAGAAGCCCCCGGACCTCCTCGACAAGCCCTCTGCGGAACATCTCGTCCACGCGGGCTTCGATGCGCCCGTACAGCTTTTCGCGGTCCACAGACAGCGCAATGAACAGGATTCGGAATTTCCCCCCGTCATTCGTCCACCGCCGCTTTAGCTTGCTGGGCGGTGCGCCGGTGATCCCGGCTATCTCCAGCGCGCGCAGCACCCGCACCCTGTCGGAAGGATGGATCGCCACGGCCGAAGGAGGATCGATTCTTTGCAGCTCCGAGTGCAGGGCCGGTCCCCCCTCGTCCCTCCAGCGGCGCGCGAGCACCGCCCTGATCCCCGGGTCCGATGGGAGAGGGTCGAGGCCCCTCAGCAGCGCCCGGATGTACATCCCCGTACCCCCGGTAACCAGCGGGAACCTGCCGCGCTTCCTGATCCCGCGGATCGCGCTCTCCGCCTCGTCGACGAACCGGCCCGCGTTGAATTCCTCGTCCGGGTCCGCCACGTCGATCAGGTGATGCGGGATTTCCAGCCGGTCGCGCGCATCGGGTTTCGCGGTCCCTATATCCATTCCCCGGTACACCTGGAGGGAGTCCGCGTTTACGATTTCCAGCGGAAGGATTCGGGCGAGGGACAGCGAAAGCGCGGTTTTCCCCGAAGCGGTGGGGCCGGAAAGGACCAGAAGGCGGTTTTCCTCCATACGCGGCGATTTCCGGATGCTTCAGGTGCGTCCGAACATCCGCCCAAGCTCGGCGCTTGAAAGCTTGACCCACACGGGGCGGCCGTGCGGGCAGCTATGGGAGGCGACCGCCCTGTCCAGCTCGAGCAGAAGGGCGCGCATTCCCTCCTTGTCCAGGAGGTCTCCGGAACGCACGGAGGCGTGGCACGCGATCCGCCACAGCTCGCGGTCCGCGTCGAAGATCCCCTTGGGCACCGACTCCTGGGTTATGAGGAAGTCGCAGAAGTCCTTCCACCATTTCTGGACGTCGAAATGTCCGAGGATGGCGGGAACGCCGGCGATCTTGAGCGCGTCCTTGCCTGCGGGCTTCAGGACGAACCCGGCGCGGCACAGGAACGCCTCGACTTCCGCCCGCTCCCCTTTCACCGCGCCCGGAAGGGTGACCACATGCGGAACGAGCCACTGCTGAGCGGATGCCCCGCTTCCGAGGAGGAAGCTCTTGAGCCGTGAGAAGACGATCCGCTCGTCCGCCGCGTGCTGGTCTATGATGACGACTTCCCTCGCCCTCTCGCAGACGATGTACGTTCCGAGTATCTGCGCGACTGGCATCAAGGATGCGAAAAAACCGGGGCCCGTCTCGGATGAACCTGTAT
>JAGVHM010000047.1 GCA_020056545.1 bacterium | reverse complement strand
GTTTCGTGGAGGAACCGGATGAAGTTCTCCAAATCTTCCAGGGCGAGGGCCTTTCTGAATATGACCGCGGGCGCCCCGATCCGGGTGAGCCGCCCCACGAAGAACTCGAGGGGGGAGGTCAGGTTGAAGATGGGGTATCCCTCGAACACGAGCGTGCCGTCGGAGATGGCCAGCGCGAGCTCGTCGCGGTCGGCGAAGAAGATGCGCAGGTCCTTGTAAACCTTCTCCACGGGGCTTTTCACCTGGGGGTGGGAAGGCGGATAGAGCCCCCGGTTCTTCAGCGAGGCCCCGAGCGATCGTATCATTTCGGTTATCAGTAGTTCCTGTGCGCGCCGTTCCATGGCCATTCTTCCTCACTTGCTCCCGAGCAGGCGTTCCGCCTCGGCCCGCAGGTACGGATCGCCCCGCTGGCGGGCGTTCTCGAGGGCTTCCCTCGCCCGTTCGCCTGTTATCTTTGAGATGCTCCTCAGCGCGTGTTTCTTCATGGCCCGGAAGTTTTTCGTCTGCCAGACGGCCGATATGCGGAGTATATCTTCCAGCGCCGAGATCGCCTCGTCGGTGCCGATGACCCGCAGCGAGTCTATCGCTTCGTGGGCCAGCCGGTAGTGCGGGAACAGGAACTGCCTGTGAACGACGCGCCGGTAAAGGGCCAGGACCGATTCCGGCTCCTTCTTCGCAGCCATCGCCCCCGTCGCGGTGAGGGCGATAGTCTCCTCGGGGAAAAAACATAGATCCCCCAGGGCGATGACCGAGGAGGGGTGGGGAAGCCTCGCCAGCGCCTTTATCGCCTCCTTTTTCACGCGGAGGTCCGGGTGGGTCAGGACGGTGGCGACATGAGGGGCGAGGTCGGGAAACCCCATGCTCCCCAGGATCTTCACCATGTTGCGGACCACGAACCACCGGGAGTCGCTCAGGTTCTCGATAATGGCGGGAACGGCGGTCCTGCCTATCCGCGTTATGATCTCCACGATCGATTTCCGGACGAGGATGTCATCTTCCTCCCCGAGGCCCTTAAGGAGCGGCTTGACGGAGCGGTCCCCGAAAGCCACCAGGATGGTTTCCACCTCCTTGTTTCCCCTGCCGCCCCTGTCCCGGAGCAGGTGGATGTAATGTGACACCAGTTCGTCGAAGGCCATCTCCTTGATGCCGAGGCGCGCGAGGTTGGCGATCTCCTCGTTCTGCATGGGAGGGAACTCGATGTGCTTCGCGAAGATCTTGAGGGCCCGGGAGGCATATTCGATCTTCCGGTCCATCCGTTCGTAATAGAGCGCTTTCGCGACTGCGATGAGGTAATCGCGGTACTCGCCCGGGTCGCTCTCCTTCTCGATCAGAGTCAGGAGGTCTTCGATGGTCAGTTCCTCGGGAAGCACGTTCTGGAGGAGGGAAGACTCGTCATCGGCCGTTTGTACGGCCCCCCCCTCGGGAGGTATCTCCTCCTTTTCCTTCTTGAGCATTTCGGTCAGGCCCTCGTAGTCCACGCGGTTCACCCAGATCCGCGATATCTTTTCGCGGAGCAGCAGCCGCTCCAGTCCGCCCTTGTCCTGGATCTCCTTGATGTCGATACAGAGGATCTTCAGGAACGTGACGATCTCGCCGGGCTTCAGGCCGGGAAGGAATATGACCTTGCTCGCTCTCCTTATGTACAGTTCGCGGTTCATGTCCACTACCGACTTGTTCAGCACCGGAAGCGGATTTTCATTGAACGTCAGGGCGTTCTTCGTCACCTCGATCTCCAGTCCCATCTCCGGTAGGGGGATCTCCTCGAACAGGGAGATTATCCTGGAAACCAGCTGGATCAGGGTGGGATGGCCCTCCGGGTAGAAGCTTACCGCCTTCATCCCCTTGGAGAGTTCCGTTATGGCGCGGGTTATTCTCGGTACGAATTCGCCGTCAAGTTCGGCCATGGCCTTGGCGAGTCTCCAAGCTGGTCGGAAAAACCGTTTTATTCATTCCAAGATCCAATATATCGATGTAAAATTGATAACCTACTTATGTCCATCTTTCAAGTGAATCGTTTTCGCTGGAAACTGGCATGGCGGGCGGTGGCTTCCGGGTTTGGAACGGGGTACCTGCCGTTCATGCCGGGGACGTTCGGTTCCCTTCTCGCCCTTCCGCTCTGGTACCTTGGAGGAGGCTCGGGCATTGCGCACTTCGCGATGCTTGCCGCGGTGCTCATGTTGTCGGTCCCGGCCGCTGGTGTGGAGATGGCGGAAACCGGGGAAAAAGACCCGTCTTCCGTAGTGATCGACGAGGTGGCGGGAATGCTGCTGGCGGCGACCGGGATCCCGTGGGGCTGGAAGCCGGTCCTGATGCTGTTCCTGCTTTTCAGGTTCTTCGACATCGTCAAGATCGGGCCCGCCGCCTGGGCGAATGAGCGGAAAGGCGCGGCATACGTCGTCGCCGACGACCTTGTGGCAGGCGTGTACGCCCATCTCTCTTACCGGGGGATCGCTTGGCTGACCGGCTGATCCGGAACCGGTCACGCCGGCTGGCGGAAGCGCTCCTGCTGTCGGGATGCACGCTGGCCGCGGCCGAATCGTGCACAGGCGGGGCGTTCTGCGCGGCGGTCACCGATATCCCCGGGAGTTCGGCGTATTTCCTGGGGGGCGTCGTCGCGTACCGGAACGACTCAAAGACGAGGGACCTGGGTGTGGCTGCTTCGCTGATACGGTCGGACGGCGCCGTCAGCGAGACGGTTGCGCTGGCCATGGCGAACGGCGTCAGGCGACGTTTCAAGGCAGGGATCGGAATAGGGATAACGGGAATCGCCGGGCCGGGCGGCGGGACGCAGGGGAAGCCGGTCGGGACCGTCTGTCTCGGGATATCTGCGGGGAAGGTCCGACGGTCACACCGCCGCAGACTTCCGGGAGGCCGCGAAGCGGTCCGGCGGAAGACCGTCGCATGGGTGTTCGACGAGCTCATCGACATGCTTGCGGAAATGCGGAAGAGGGGAGGATGAGGGCTTTCATCGGGATCGGGCTTCCTCCGGAATGCCGCAAGGCGATAGCGGAGGCGGTTTTCCCCATGCTCGCGAAGCGGCCGCCGGTTTCCTGGACGCCGGAGCGGAACCTTCATATAACGTTGAAGTTTCTGGGGGAGATACATCCCGGACGCGTCGGGGAAATCGTTTCCCTCCTCGGCGGGACGGGAGCGTGCATCAGTCCTTTCGAATTTACCGTCGGAGAGGCGGGGGGGTTCCCCACCCTTCGCGCCCCGCGCGTTTTGTGGGTCGGCATCCGGGAACCGCTTGAATTGGTCGGCAAGTTGCAAGAGAATATGGAAAATGTTCTATCCGGCGCAGGTTTCCCGCGCGAGGAAAGGCCGTTCCATCCGCATATAACGGTCGGCCGCGTTCGGGACCGGCTACCCCCGGGATGGGGGGAGGAATACGCGAAGGCATTGTCCGGGAAAGAATTCGGCGTTGTCAGGGTAAGATCGTTCATGCTTTACGAAAGCCGGCTAGCTAACGGGGGTGCGGTGCACCACATCCTGGGCGACGTGCCGCTTTCGCGGGAACCTGCGAACACGGAGAGAGAGGAGAGTATGAAATGAGCCAGGACGCGAACCGCCGGAAGGCGCTGGACATGGCGCTTGCGGCGATCGAGAAGAATTACGGTAAAGGCGCGATCATGCGCCTTGGCGCCGACATGCCTGCGAAGGATATCCCGGTGATCTCGACCGGGGCGCTGTCCCTCGACGTTGCGCTGGGGATCGGCGGCATCCCCCGCGGGCGCGTTACCGAGATATTCGGGCCGGAGTCCTCCGGGAAGACCACGCTCGCCCTGCACATCGTCGCGGAGGCGCAGCGGCAGGGCGGGATCGCCGGTTTCATCGACGCGGAGCACGCCCTGGACCTCGGGTACGCGAGGAAACTGGGGCTTTCCACGGAGGACCTCCTGATCTCCCAGCCGGACACGGGCGAGCAGGCGCTCGAGATCGCGGAGATGCTGGTGCGCAGCGGGGCGCTCGACGTGCTCGTGGTGGACTCGGTGGCCGCGCTGGTCCCCAAGGCGGAGATCGAGGGGGAGATGGGAGACGCGCACATGGGCCTTCAGGCCCGCCTCATGTCCCAGGCCCTCCGGAAGCTCACTGCCACGATAAGCAAGTCCCTGACGGCCGTCATCTTCATCAACCAGATACGGATGAGGATCGGGGTCATGTTCGGGAACCCGGAGACCACCACCGGCGGCAACGCACTGAAGTTCTACGCTTCGGTCCGGATGGACATTCGCCGCATATCGCAGATCAAGAAGGACGACGAAGCCATCGGGAGCCGCACGCGGGTAAAGGTGGTCAAGAACAAGCTGGCGCCCCCGTTCCGGGAGGCGGAGTTCGACATCCTGTACGGGGAGGGGATCTCACGGGAAGGGGATCTCCTTGACGTGGGAACGGAGCTCGAGATGGTGGAGAAGAGCGGCGCCTGGTACTCGCTCGACGGCGAGCGGATCGGGCAGGGGAGGGAGAACGCCAGGGGCTTCCTTAAGGAACACGGGGAGATCGCCCTCGACCTCCGGAAGAAGATCCTCGCGCATTACGGCATCGGGGAGGCCGCGCGCGCCGCGCAGGAAGGAGCGAAATAATTGGAGCTGAACGAGATCCTCAAATCGGCGATCCACCACGGGGCATCCGACGTCCACCTGAAGGCCGGGCTCCTCCCCATCTTCAGGATCAACGGCAGGCTGGTGCCCCTCAAGACGGATGAAGCTCTCCGGCCCGAGGATCTGGCCGCCATGAGCTTGCTCGTCCTGAGCGGGGAGCAGAAGAGGCGCTTCGACGAAAGCCACGAGCTGGATTGCGCCTACAGCGTGTCGGGCCTGGGGCGGTTCCGCGTCAACCTTTTCATCCAGCGCGGAACGATCGGGATGGTGTTCCGCGTCGTCCCGATCGGCGTGCAGTCCTTTTCGGAGCTGAACCTTCCGAAAGTGCTGGAAAAGATCGCACTCGAGAACCGGGGGCTGATCCTGTGCACAGGGACCACGGGATGCGGGAAGTCGACGACCCTGGCGGCGATCATCGAGTATATAAATTCACACCGCAGCTGCCATGTTGTCACGATCGAGGACCCGATCGAGTTCCTCCTGCGCGACCGGAAGAGCATCATCAACCAGCGGGAGCTGGGCGTCGATACGATCTCCTTCTCGGGGGCGCTCCGCAGCGCCCTGCGCCAGGACCCGGACGTGATCCTGGTGGGCGAGATGCGCGACCTGGAGACGATGGAGACGGCGCTCACGGCCGCCGAGACGGGGCACCTCGTCCTGTCCACGATGCACACGCTGGACGCCGCGGAGACGATCAACCGCACGGTCGGAGCCTTTCCGCTCTACCAGCAGAAGCAGGTCAGGATACAGCTCGCGGCGATTCTCCGGGCGGTCATCTCGCAGCGCCTGGTGTCCAGGGCCGACGGAAAGGGCCGCGTACCGGCCATCGAGGTAATGATCAACACTGCCCGGGTCAGGGAGTACATCGAGGACAAGGACAAGACGAGGAAGATACGGGAGGCGATCCTTCAGGGGTTCACGAGCTACGGGATGCAGACCTTCGATCAGTCGCTGATGGCGCTTTACAAGGATGGGCTGATCACGCTGGACGAGGCGCTGCGGCAGGCATCCAATCCCGACGATTTCGCGCTCCGCGTCCGCGGCGTGTCCTCCACCTCTGACCTGAGCTGGGAGGATTTTGACAGGAACAAACCGAAGCCGGAGAAACCGTAGCGACGCAGGGGGGTCCCCGCCGGTCGGCGCGGCGATGGACGCCGCGCTGCGGATGCTGGCGCGGAGGGCCTTGAGCGAAGCCGAGATACGGGAAGGGCTGGCGAAGAAAGGGTTTCCCGCCGGC
>JAGVHM010000195.1 GCA_020056545.1 bacterium | reverse complement strand
GCCCGAGAGGTACGACGCGTAAGGGGTCGCCGGGCTGGAGGGAGTCGCCCACGCCAGCACGGAATTCGGATGCACCGTGTTGTCCGCCGCCCGGTATTCGTAATGGCACGTGAGGCACTCGTTGGAAATATTCGTGCTGCCGGAGACCCCGTGGCAGCCCAGGCAGTTCACTTCCGCCGGGTACGTCTTTCCGGAAAGGGTCTGCGGGTGCCTCGAACGGTCTTCGTAGTTCGTCGTCGGCGCGTTCGTGACGTTGTCGATAAGCTGCTCCATGTTTCTCCCCCCGCTGGGGGCGAACGCCGCGTTGTGGGGGTGGCACGAGGTGCAACGCGCCGACAGGTTGTGGCCATCGTAGTAATTCCACCGGTAGTGGGCGGTGGTCGGCTGCGTGTGGCAGACCTGGCAGATTCCACGCATCGTTGCATTGTTGTCGACGTAATTGGCGCCGGTCGCGTTGTCTGTGAAGACAGGGTAGTTCGTCGTCAACTGGCCGGCGGAGCCCCGGATGCCGTAGACGTTGTCGCTATGGCGCAGCAGCGTGCTCACCGAGGTCCCCCCGCGCGCCGCGGATCCTCCGTGGATCATATAGATGTTGTTCCCGTTCGTCTGCGACCGGTCGCCGTGGGGATCGTGGCAGTCCCAGCAGAACTTCCCGCCGTTGGTCGCCCCATGTTTCGCTCCGTAATGCGCGTTGTCGACGAACGTGGCCGTGGCTCTCACCAGCGTGTAGGTGTTGTCCGGCCGGTACCCCGGTGGCTGGTCCGCCGTCGGCGTCGTCGAGTGGAAGTGGCAGACCAGGCAGGTCGCGTTCCACCCCTTCGGCGCAAGATAGGCGGCCGCTCCGGTCTGGTCCTTCAGCCGGAAGGGATTGACGGAGTTGTCGTGCGAAACATAATAGTTATGGCAGTAGTAACAGGCGTCGCCCGACCCGGCGGCGGCGCCGAAGTTGGCTGGGGGCCTTCCGCTCTTCTCGTAATTCCCCTGCGCGGCGGGACGGCCGTGCCCGGACCACATCCATTCGGTGTTGTCTATGTTCGTGACCGTTGTGCCCGAGTACAGGTTGTCGGTCCCGCTCAGGTAGAAATCGGTGTCCGGGCCGTTCGACAGGTGGCACGCGACGCAGCCGACCAGCGTCGCGCCCCACTGGGGATTGCCGGTCCCGTGGCAGCTTGCGACGCTGCACCGTTTCGCGGCGGTGTCGTAGGTGCCCGTAACTCCTCCGCCGAACTGCACGTTGCGCACGCGGTTCACGTGCAGGGTCGGCACCGTGGCCACGATGGCCCGGCTCGCCCCCGATCCCGTGACCGTGCCCGCATGGCACACGGAGCATTCGATCCGGTTTTCGACCACGTGCTCGCTGTGGGAATTCGCGTTGTCGAGCCCTGCTCCTCCGTTTGCGTAGTTGGGCATCCCCCAGTTGATGCCGCCGCTGGCGACGTTGTCCGTGCCGGGGCCGTGGCAGTCGTTGCAGTGCAGGGGCCCGCTGTCCCACACGGGGCGCCGGAAATGATTGTTGTCGTTGAGCGTCATCGACGCGACCGCCCGCCCCGCGCTGTGGCAGTAGACGTTCTGGCAGCTGTTCCCGCCGTACCGTGTGCCGGCTCCCCAACCGTTCGGCGACACGTTCGTGTTGTCCAGCTGGCCCGTGCTAGACGGCGGGAAGGGGAACCCGGGGCCCTGGTTGTAATAGTTCGTGTTGTCGTAGGATCCGCCCGCTTTCGTGTAGATCCCCTGTATGACCACGGAGATATTGTTGTCCTGGTGGTGACCCATGGAGGAGTCTGTCCCCAGGGCGGACCCGTAGTGGCAGATCCCGCAATCGAACGAATAGACGTAGCCGGGGACGGCGTTGCGGGTTTCCCCGGCCTTCGCGCCGTAATGCCTCGGGTGCGAGTCCCGCGTCGCCGTGTCCGCGTCGTTGTCGGGGTTGGGAACGCGCGTGAACCTTGTCGGGTATTTGGGGCTCGCGGTGTCGCTCGGCGGGAAACCGTGGCACTGGGAACAACTCGCGCCGATATTGTTGTGGCTGTGGCAGGAGACGCAGGCCGCCTGCGATCTCGAGTTGAAATGTTCGGACACCGTCGTTGGCGCGGCGACGATCTGGGCATTGTTGGTATAGGTGTTCGGGAAATTGGAGTCGTTGATCTGGGGGTAGGTGACCGGCGGGTTGCCGGAATCCGCCGACCCGTGGCACGCCTCGCAAATTGCTCTGCTGTCCAGATCGCTGCGGGTCGCGCCGGACGGGGTCGGGGAATTCGCCATATAGGTGCTCGCCCGCCCCGTCCAGGAAGATAGACGCGTGGCGACCGGGCTCCCGGAAGGCCAGTTTCTTCGGATGAACGCCTGCCATGCCCCGCCGCTGTCGTACGCGTGAGGGTTGTGGCAGTCGCTGCACGGCAGCTTGTCCCCCTTGTAGATTCCCGTGCCGGTGTTCGGGTCCGCAGTCTTGTAGTAGTGCCCGCCGGTCCTGGTCAGGGTCGAATTGTCCACAGGTCGCCGGACGTTGTCGGTCGCGCCGTAATTCCTCGTGGGCTGTGTCTGGAACGGCGGGGCGTTTTCATAGTAGCCGGATACCGTCCCCGCCGGGATATCCTCCTTCATCGTCGAGTTCAGGTCCTTGCCCGTGGCGGGCGTGGTGAATCCGAACGCGATGTTCTGGGGCTTGTGTCCGGAGCTTACGTTGGAGAACCTGGAAAAGCCGGGGAGGTCGTCGATCCGCTCCAGCGCGGTCTGGTGGTAATCGTGGCAGTCGTAGCACTGGTTCGTAGACTGCCGCCGGTAGTTCGACTTGCCGGTCGCTCCACCGGTTCCGTCCAAAAGCAACGCGTTATCGTAGTTCGAAAGATCCCTGGGCCACAGGGGAGCGTATTTCGCCGAATGGGGAATATGGCACGCGGAGCACACGCCCGAGGGGGCGACCCCGCCCGAGGTGTACGCGCTGTTGTCCCGGGTCCACGGTCCGGGCGTAGTGGTGGAAAAATCGTGCGGGCTGCCTACGACCCCCGCCTGACCGCTCGAAGAAAAAACGACCCACCCCCCGGCGACTGCCAGGAATGCCATCCCGATGGCGAATCGTCGCCCAAGCGGCAACAAGGTCAGCGTTCTTTCCGCTTCACTTTTCTCTCCACCAGTCCGGATAGTGCGGCAAACCCTGCCCCCGTGATCCCCTTCCTCCGTCTCTGCGTAAATATCCCGTAACCATCCACCGTTAGTGATTCTAAAACATCGCGGGATTCGGATAAAGCCTTAAATTGCGGGAAGATTCTATTTCAAGGCGGTGGTGGTCTTCTCAGGGCAGCAGGGGTCCGGGGCATCAAGCGTTCCGGCGGCATGGTACGCAAGCCCGCGGCATCCCGACAGGCACACTTTCTGTTGATCGCAGGGGCCGCATTCCGGGGGCACGGCGTGGATCGCCTCGAGTATCCTCGACCTTGCGGGTGCGCTCCATATCTTCTCGAATGCCGTCTCCTGCAGGTTCCCGAGGCGTATGGGCAGGGAATCGCACGGATAGACGTTCCCTTCCCAATCCACGTACGCGAGCGCCGAGGCGGCCTGGCATCCGGAGAACTCCAGACGCCCGCTCACCTCGCCCGGAAATGCATCCCGCAGGATCCTCCATAGGAAATAATCGTGAACAACAAGTTTTTTCCCTCCAAGGGAGATGCGAAGGGACGATATCCTGTCGGCGGCTTCCCGGATCATCTCCGGTGTCGGAATGGGGACGTGGCCCTTCAACGCAAGAGCGCGAACGGCGTTGATATTAGGCAGGTGAAGTGTCCGGATTCCGCTTTCGGCGAACTCTTCCATCACATCCGGAAGAAAGACAAGGTTATCTTCATCGGGGACAAAGGATATGGCCTCCGCCTCTGGGGGGAGAAGCCTTCGGAACGGCTCGCGTGGGGCCACCTCCCAGAGGAAATCGATCGGATATCCTCGCCGGGCCGCGCGGATGGCTCCCGGAGAGAGGGGCACGGTGGCCTCGATCCGCGTATTGCCCTGGTGTATTTCCGCGAATATCGCGGGCACCTCGGAGAGGCCTTTCTCTCCCTCGATCCCCAGCTCCACGAACATGGGCGCGGCCTCGCGGATACCGCGAGCGATCCGCTTTGCACGTCCGGACCGGCCCTGGAAATCGACGTCCCAACGCACTCGCACAGGCATGGAATAATCCAAGCGCTCTCCCGTTCCGGAAAAAGTACTTACCATTGTAACCGTAAAACGCGGCCGGATGGGCGTACCCGCGATTTTTCCCGGGCGATCCCGCGAAGGCGGGAGCACCGCAGGTGGGTCCGGCTGCGCCGCCTCGGAGGGGGGACTCCGTTCGTGGCTCGCCGGGCGCTCGTTCCCAAATCGCCCGTCTGCGCTTCGGCCTCATGGGGCTGTTGGCGATGAGGCCGCGCAGAGAGAGGGCCGATGCGCCGCTTCTGGCGAGATGCCCGACAGGGGCGTACCTCACTGCGCCCCCCTCCTGCGGCGGCTCCGCCGTGTCCTACTGCGGCGTATGCGCCTTCCGTGCTTGTGTTGAAGACATTGCCGACTTCGGATAAGGACGCTTACTCGTCTGCCCAGCAGTGAGGATCGGGGGCGTCGTACGCTCCGTGCACCGCGTAGGACCTCGCCGGACATCCCCCGAGGCAGGAAGAGAACTTCCCGCACCCGGCGCACTTTCCCGCAGCCGCCTTGCCTCTCAGGTGGGCGAGAAGCCGCGATTCGTTCCAGACCTTGCCCAGATCGTCCTTCAGGATATGTCCGATCGGTACCGGGATGAAACCACAGGGCGTTATCTCCCCGTCGGGCCTGATGTAGAGAGACAACTTTCCGCAGACGGAGCCGGCCACAAGTTTCCCACTCTCTTCCTCGCCCAGCAGCGACATGATCGGGTCATCGAAAGCAATTTCGATCCCCTTCTCCGCGCGGCGCATGGGGATCGCGGCTTCGTAGAACGCCTTCCATTCCGGAGGCGACAGGTCGAAGTTCTCCCTGTTCAACCCTCCCATTCCCGAGCATTTGAAATTGTGGAGGTCTATCGTGTGGGCCCCCAGCCCTTTCGCCATGGAAACCAGGGCGGGGAAATCCCGGTGGTTCACCCTGCAGATCACTGAGGAGATGGAGAGCGGCACCCCCTCTTCCTTCAGGAAGCGGGCCGCCCCGACAGCCATGTCGAAGCTCCCCTGCATACGCCGGAAGGCGTCGTGCGTCTTCGCGTCCGCGGAGTCGATGCTGATCCCCACCGAGTGGAACCCGGCCCGCCTGATCCGCCCGGCCGTTTCCCTCGAGATTAGGGATCCGTTGGAGTTCATCGTCGCCTTGAGGCCGCAGGAAACGGCGTACTCGGTCAAAGGGAACAGATCTTCGCGCAGAAGCGGCTCGCCGGTGCCGTAATTGACGAACATCACATTGTGCCCGGCGAGGATGTCGACGACTCGGAGCGCCTCCTCGCCGGAGAGCTCCGGAGAAATGTCGAGCCGGGAGAAGCAGTGGGAGCACTCGAAGTTGCAGCGCGCAGTGATCCCCCAGTTCACCGTGACCGGAGAGGATAGATGCGAAAGATTCAATGTCCCTGCCACTTCGGTCCGGCGGGCCCGGCCTTCTCCTGCAGCGTCACCCAGCCGCGCTCCTCGATCCCTTTCAGAAATTGCATGACCGCCTCTTCCGTTTCCTTCTCCTCCCAGCCGAACAGGGACGCGATGTCCCGGGAGATTTTTTTAAGGGAGTTGACGCCGTTGATCCTTGTCCAGATCTCCGCGCCCACCAGGTTGAGCTGGTGGATCGATCCCCCGATCATCAGGGTTATGACACCCATGTCCTCGTATTCCTCGTCCTTGCGGGCCTTGCCCCACGCCATCTCGTGCATCCCCTTTTCCAGCCGCCACACGACTTCGGGGTTTTTCTTGGGTATCATCTCCATCCTTTCACTTCGCATATTCGAACAGAAGGTTCACGGCGGAGAAACGATCGACCAGGAGCTGGAAGGCAAGGGCGAGGATCAGCGTGCCGGAAACGCATATCCCGAGAAACGCGGCGGCCACCCTCCTGCGGCACATCGTGACAAGGACGGACATCGCGGGAATCGACGTCACCGGCCCGCCGATCAGAAATGCGAGCGCCGGCCCCTTGGCCAGGCCTAGCCCCAGGAGGCTGTACAGGATCGCCGCGGCCGTGATTTCGTTGACATGGAGGGGGACGGAGAAGATCGTCACGAGAAGCACGTTCCACGCGGTCCCTTCCCCGAGATACCCGGCTATCCATTCGCGCGGGATATACCGCTCCGCAATAACTGCGATGGCGACCCCCAGCAGCGTGAACTTCCCCGTCGTGAGAACCAGTTCCCACGCCTTCGCCAGGAAAACCACCGCCTTGCCGCGCCCGCTTCGCGCCAGCCGGTTGCTCCATTGGTCGCCGCAGTTGCAGGACAGTTCCCCGGGGCAGTCGGGGGCATGTATGTCTATCTTCCCGGAAACCAGCAGGACGCCCGGGTTGCCGAAGAATCCTTTCCTCTCGAGGAGGAAGGTTATCCCGCCGGCGAACGCGCCCATGAAAAGCGCGGAGAAGAGCTTGAGGTTCGCCCACGCCGGCCCCAGCTCCCAGGCGGTGATCGTGTATCCGCTCGGGCTCATGAGAGGCGACACCAGGAGAAGCGTGAGCGCCGGCGCCAGCGGCACGCCGGAGGAGACGAGCGACACGAAGACGGGTATCGATCCGCAGGAGCACAGCGGGCTGATCGTTCCGACGAGGATCGCGGCCGGTATGGCATACGCCCCGAACCTGCCCAGGGAGTCCCGCATCCTCACGTGCAGACGGTACGTCCGGATTACCGCGCCTATCGCCACGCCGAGCAGGAAAAAAGGCATAACGTGCCATAGCTCCCACGCCAGCGCCCCTCCCAGATGGAGCAATTCCTCCTTCATCGCGTCACGCCGCTCCCCTTTGGCGAACGCCCAGGCCTAAGAAAAATATCCATCCCGCGAGGACCGCCAGCTTGCCGGCGGGGGCTACTCCCGCCGGGGACGAGCCGATTCCGAGAGTGACCGACAGCGAGGCCGCCAGGAGCATTCCCGCGACCGCCGCCGCCGCGTCCATCTCGCCTGTCGATGCCAGCACAAGCTGCCGGAAGGGGCAGCCTGAGATGAGTATCGCGCCGAACCCGACCATCGCCATCGCCAGAAAGGCCCACGTAAGGTCCGTGTGCGCGCCCGGCTCCAGCGTCACCGTGGGATGGAAGTTCCCGAGGGCCACGTTGAGCAGCAGGGCAACCGCAAGGAAAGCGACGGTGCCGGCGCCTTCCCGGAAATCGCGGGCAAGCACCGCGGTCCTGATGCTCCCCGTGACGCAGAACCGGCTTCGCTGGCCGGCCGCACCGAAGAAGATCCCCGCGACGGCGGACACGACGAAGGGGGCGTGGTTCGCACCGACCCCGATGCCGGTGGCTGCGAACAGGTCCGTGTTCATGGAAGCCGCGAAAAGCAGCAGGAAGGCGATGGCGGGCAGCGCCAGGCCGGCCGTTTCCGGAATCGTCGTCTTCTCGCGGAATCCGAAGCCGTCCCGCAGGAAGACCGTGGCGAACGCGACGCCGGCGGCAAGCCCGAGCAGGCCGGCAGCGCCCGCGCCTCCCCCGCCGCCGGTCCTGAGCAGCGCCTTGATCGGGCAGCCGATGAACACTTCGCAACCCAGCAGGATAAATGCTCCGCCGACGAAATGGAGGACGGGAGAAGAGCCACCCCGGACCCGGAACTCCCGCGAGGAGAAGGCGGCGAAGAACGCCCCGAGGACGATCCCGAGCAGCTCGGGACGAAGGTAGCTCTGCGAGGAATTCGCGTGCATGTGCAGCGCGCCGGCGACGTTGACGAGAAAGCAGGAGGCGCACAGGCCGCTCGACGCCGGATTTCCCAGGGCGGTAAGGCCGACGGCCGCGGCGCCGAAAAGCCCGCCCAGGATCGCGAGCGCCCCTGCCGATTCGGGGTAGGCGAAGACCTTCCGGATCATCCGCACCCTCCGTACATCCTCCGGAAGAGGTACGAGGCGTCCTGTAGGGCGGTCGGGCCCGCTGGAATCCCTCTCTTGCGCAGCTCCGAAATCCACGTCCTCACCTTGACCTCGAAATCCGCGCCCAGGAATTCCGGGGATCTGCGGTCTACGATCCGCGGCCGCTGCCGGACCGCTTCCCGGTAATGGACAAGCGCCTCTGCCACGTCCCCCTTGATTTCCGCCGCCCTTGCCCGCGAAAGGTGTTCATCCGCCGACGGCCCGTCGGGGGAACCCGTTTCCCGGATCTCCCGCGGGTCCGCGGATACCGACACGACGACGGCCGCGGCGGCGGCAAGCGCGATCAGGACGACCCCAAGGGCGGTGAGCCGTTTCCCCGTCAGGCGCTCCAACGTTCCTCCGGGGGCATCGGAATTTTT
>JAGVHM010000182.1 GCA_020056545.1 bacterium | reverse complement strand
GAGACCCGGCAGCGCCTTGAGCGCCGCGAACAGACCTTCCCGCCGGTCGCGGACGAAGCGGAGGGTCTCCTCCGCGTAGGCCGTGTCGCGGAGCGCCGCCGCGCCGACGGCTTGGGCGAGCGTGTTCACGGACCAGGGGGGCGTCCGGTCGCGGAGGCGCCGGATCAGTTCCGGGGCCGCAACGACGCCGCCCAGGCGGAGGCCCGGCATCGCGTAGAACTTGGTCAAGGACTTGAGAATGATGATATTCGCCGGGCGGCCGGACTCGATCAGCGTCTCCGCTTCCGGGGTGAAATCGGCGAAGGCCTCGTCGCTTATGAAAACGGTTTGCGGATGACGGGACGCGAGATCCCGCAAGGCGGCGGCCGGAATCCGATGTCCGGTCGGGTTGTTCGGCCGGCCGAGGAAGACGATCTCATCCCCCCGGAGAGCCGCTGCGATCACCGCGAGGTCGGGGGCGAAGCCCTCCTGCTCCCGAAGGGGAAGCCGCTCCACGGCGAGCCCGGCGAGCTCCGCCGCGCGTTCGTAATCCACATAGGCGGGGACGGGGATCAGGGCGCGCACTTTTCCGAGGAGCTGCGGGAGGAGGTAGAGGAGCTCAGTCGAGCCGTTCCCCATCAGGATCTCGTTTTCCGCGACGCGGTACCGCACCGCAAAGGCCCGGACGAGGTCGGTGCAATCCGGATCGGGGTAGTGGACGAGATCGCCGGTCCGTGCGCTGATCAACGACCGGAACCCCTCCGGCGGCCCCAGCGGATTGATGTTCGCCGAAAAGTCGAGGATCTCCCCGACGGGTTTCCCCGCGGCCAGGGCAAGTTTCAGCAGATTTCCGCCGTGTTGTTCCGTCATGCGCCGCCTCCGTACAGCCTGGCCGCCGCGACGAGGGCGGGAAAAAGTTCGGTCAGCTCGCAGGCGGCCCCCAGCGTGTCGCCGGTGAGGCCGCCGATCCGGCGGAAGCTGTAGGCCGCAAAAAGGAGGGCGGCGAGAAAGGCGCATCCCCCGGCGATCAGCCCCGGCATGAACCCCGCGAGGTAACCGACGGCGAGGAGAACCACGAGCGCCCAGAGGGCGTGGCCCCGCGAACGGTTCCGGCGAAAGATTCCGGCAAGGCCCCCCTCTGGGCGGACGTAGGGGAGGAGGGCCATCTGGATGAGGAGGGCGCACCGGCCGGCGAGTGGCGTCATCAGGAGGACCCACCACCGCCAGGGTCCGGAGACCGAAGCGATGAGCGCGATTTTGAGCGCGACCACGCAGACGATGGCGGCGACCCCCATCGGCCCGGTCCGGCTGTCCCTCATGATCTCGATGATCCTCTCGCGCGGGCGGGAGCTGAAGAAGCCGTCCGCCGTATCGGCAAGGCCGTCCGTATGGAGGCCGCCGGAGACGGCGATCAGCAGGATAACGGCAAAGACGCTCGTCACGCCGACGGGAAAGAGGAATCCGAGACCCCAGTCCATCAGGGCGACCGCTGCGCCGATCCCGAGGCCGACGACCGGGAAGAAGGGGATGGACCCCCCCAGTGCCCGCTCGTCGGGACTGAGGCCCCGGGGCAGAGGCAGGATCGTCAGGAACTGGAGAGCCGCGAGAAACCGCTTCATGATGCCCTCAAAAAAAGCCGCAATAGCCATGATTCCGGGACGCCGAAGTCGTCTTTCATGAGCTTGCCTTCGATACCATCGCCTCGTCAAACGTGGCCACCTCGGTGAGGACCCGGACGGCGGCCTCGACGAAATTCATCGCCAGCGCCGCCCCCGTTCCCTCGCCGAGGCGGAGGTCGAGGTCGATCAAAGGCTGCTTTCCCAGGATCGTGAGCGCGATCCGGTGGCCCTGCTCCACGCTCCGGTGGGCGGCGATCATGTACTCGGCGGCCGTGGGGCAGAGCGCGTGGGCGATGAGCGCTCCCGCCGCGGATATGAAGCCGTCTATGACAACCGGCTTCTTCAGCGCGGCGGCGCCCAGGATCAGCCCCGCGATCCCGCCGATCTCGAAGCCGCCGACCTTGGCCAGGACGTCCAGCCCATCCTTAGGATCCGGCCGGTTGATCCGCAGGCATTTTTCGATGACGCGGACCTTGTGTGCGAACTGCTCATCGTCGATCCCGGTGCCGTGGCCGGTCACCTCCACTGCCGGACGGCCGCTGAAGGCGGCGACGATCGCGCTGCTCGGCGTCGTGTTCCCGATCCCCATGTCCCCGGTGCCGAAGAGATCCACCGTCTCTGCGGCCTTCCGGGCGATATCGATGCCGGCTTCAACGGTGCGAACGGCATCCTCGCGGCTCATCGCCGGCCCCTCGGCCATGTTTCTTGTGCCGGGACCGATCCGCCGGGAGAGGATCTTCCCGGCGGCGGCAAGCCCGCTCATGTCTCCGGCGACGCCCATGTCCACGACAGTGACGGTGGCGCCCACCTGGCGTGCCAGCGCGTTGATCCCCGCACCGCCGGCGACGAAATTGTAAACCATCTGCGGCGTCACCTCCTGAGGGTATTTGCTCACCCCTTCGGCAACGACGCCGTGATCCCCGGCCATCGTGAAGATCGCCTTTCGGGCGATGGGCGGCCGCATCGAACGGGTGATTCCGGCCAGATCCTCGGCGAGATCGAGGAGGCGGCCGAGGGCCCAGTAGGGCATCGTCAGCGCCTCCAGGCGCCGGTGGGCCTGCGCCCGGAATGATTCATCCTGCGGAACGACCTGGTGAACGGTATCCTCCAACAAACCCATTGCAACTCCTTTCCTTCTCCATTTTAACGACTTTGTAAAAGTGAAAT
>JAGVHM010000077.1 GCA_020056545.1 bacterium | reverse complement strand
GCCGGATCCAGGGGAGCACTCGGCCCGACCTCCGAAGAGGCCGCATGCTGCGTGAGGGGCGTCCCTGGTCGAGAAGGAACCACTCGATGCTGTGAAACCAGGATCAATCCCACGACCGCAACGGCCACGCCCGCTGTCGCACAGGCGAGGATCATTCGCCGCACACCGTTTCCAGAGAATCCGGCGCGGGCAAGGATCCAGTCCCAAGCCGCCTGGCGCTCCTCGTGCGTCAGACGTGGACGTTCCGCTTCATACTGAGTTTTCATGTCGGCTGCCCTTCCAGACCGTCCGCTTTCCAGTTTGTAGAACCTCTCGAGAGAACGAGGCGCATCCGCTCCCTCGCCTTTGCGTGGTGGACGCGCGCGGTGCTTTCCTTGCACCCGAGCGCCCTGGCAACCTCGGCGAAGCTCCACCCCTCGCACTCCCGCAGAATCAACGTGGCCTTTTGAGACGGTGAGAGTTTCCCGAGCGCCGTCATGAGGGACGGGGAAACGGACCCCGCGCTGATCGTTCCGGAAACGGCATCAACCGCCGCGATCGTCTCGCTGAGGCGCACCGTTCGCTTGATCCGCCGGAGCACCGTCCTCCTCCAATCGAGCGCCTTGCGAATCGCGATGATCCGAAGCCAGACCTCGAGCGGTGCATCTCCGCGATAGCGATCGATGTGTCGAAACGCCTGCAGGTAGGTCTCCTGGAGCAGATCGAGGGCTTCGTCGCGGTTCCCGACCAGACAGAACAGGATGGAGGAAAGACGATCGCACGTCGCATCGTAGATCCGACGCCAGGATCCCTGCTCACCGGAGGCTGCTCGCCGGGCCAATTCGATGTCGGCGCGACAGTCTTGCATCACCGTCTCCGCCAACCCCGGACTCACACTAGAGGACGAAAGGAGGGGCGCTATTGCTTAGGCCATTCTACACCCGGTCGAAGGACGGGCAACGGAAAGAGGGTCCGCGCCGGGAGTGGGCGATCACCGACTCGGGATGTAAATGTGGGGGCCAGATATCCATTGTGACAACCCACCCTCTCTGTGCCAAGATAACAAGGGTGCGCGAGCGCGCTTGTGCGCGCCTGCTCGAGCGGACCCTGCCGGGACACTGATGATCGAGGTCTCTATGTCCGTGTCATCCCCGCGGATCCTTTCCCTCGCGGTGCTGGTCACCCTGCTCCTGCATTCACTCCCACCGTATCCTTCCTTCTCGCAGGCGAATCCCGGCGTCGCAGAGCCGTACTGGGTATATCTCAGGCCGGTGGAGACCCACAGGCACGCTCCCCTCGCCGTGTCCGAGCGGGCCATCAGGCGGATCGGGAAGATGGGAGAGTCCACCGGAGTCGACCCGCGCAACCTGACCGTTGCATCCGAAGCACTCGCGCCCCTCACGGAGCGGGGGATCAACATCCGCCACGTCTCGCGCTGGCTCTTCGCAGCTTCCGCCATGATTACCCAGGACGAACGTCGGGCGTTGGAAGCGGACCCGCGAATCGAGCGGTTGCAGCCCGTTCACCGATTCGTCCGCCCGGTGAAGCCGGGGACGGTTAATTCGTTTCCACTCCTCGCGGAAACGCAGGAGCCTGTGACCATCCATCAGGTTCCTGCCGGGGGCGTCCGGCTTCGGGATGCGAGTTCCCCAGCCGCAAGTGGGTCGGATCAAAGCGATCTCGATTCCGCCGAACTCACGCTCGCGGACTACGGGCAGTCCTTCGACTCGATCGACCCGCTCGGAATCCCCGAGATGCACCGGCGCGGATACAGCGGCGCCGGCATCCTCGTCGCCCTCTTCGATACCGGGTTCAGGAAGGCACATCGGAGCCTTGCGGGGCGAACGATCGTGGCCGAACACGATTTCGTCTGTGGCGACGACGACGTCCAGTGGGAGATCGGGGACGGCTGCGGCTACCAGTCACAGGACTTCCACGGAACGGCCACGTGGTCCGTCTTGGGCGGATTCGATCCCGGTCACATCGTGGGCGTCGCCTTTGGGGCATCCTTCGTTCTCGCCCGCACGGAGGATCTGGATACCGAAGTTCACCTCGAGGAGGACAATTACATCGCGGCGCTCGAGTGGGCGGACAGCCTTGGCGTGGACATCATCTCGACGTCTCTCGGTTATCGCACCTTCGACGACGGATCGAGCTACCCTGTAGACGATCTCGACGGCGAGACCCTTCCGATCACCCGCGCAACGGAGATCGCCGCCGAACGAGGGATGCTCGTCGTGACGGCGATGGGAAACGACGGTCCCGCCCCGTCCACCCTCCTAGCTCCGGCCGACGGCAAGCGGGTGGTGTCGGTCGGGGCGACGGACTGGTCCGGCACACCGATGCCATTCAGCTCGCGCGGACCCACGGGAGACGGCAGGATCAAGCCCGATGTGTCGGCGCGCGGGCTCTTGGTCTCGACCGCCGATTTCCTGACCACCGATGGATACTCCTTCCAAAACGGGACCTCCATTGCGACCCCGCTCGTCGGAGGTCTCGCCGCCCTGCTCTTGGAGGCCCGACCGGCCTGGACCCCCGACAGCATAGCGGCAGCGCTGCGACGCAGCGGCGATCGGGCGAACCAACCGAGGACCGACATCGGCTGGGGAGTACCTGACGGTCTGACGGCGCTCGGTGACAAGAGCCCCCGCCTGTGGGTCGTTCGGGCGGAATGGGACACCGTGCAGAGCGCGTTCGCGCCGCCGGGTGAAGGCCAGGCGGGTCGCATCCTCGTTTGGATTCGCAATGATGGTCTTACCAAATCCTCTCCCGGCCAGATCTGGATCGGCCCTCACACGAGCAGAATCGCTCTCTCCGACAGCTCCGGCGCTCCTGTCTCCGCGCTGCCGCCGGGACAGACGGACTCGGTGGGTTTCGCCGTGCGCCTCGGTGAGGGACCGGCCGGGGGCATCGAGAAGTTCTACGTCCATATCCGAACACCCGAGGCGAGCTGCGATCGCAAGGCCACCCTCCCCATCGGCCCGGCGTACGAACTGAGTCGATTCGATGCGGTGCTGCAGCCTTCGGGAGAGGTCGACGTCGAATGGCGGCTTGCGGTCGACGAACCCTATCCGGACTACCCCACCTCCGTTCGATTGATTCGGATCGACCAGAACGGCGCGAAGAGCTTGCTTTATGAGGAAGTCCACGCCGGCGACGGCGAGTGGACCGATCTGCCGGACGGCTACCGGCGATTCCAGTATTGGCTCGAGGTGAGGACTTGGGGAGGCCTGGTGTTCTCCTCTGAGGGTCCAAGAGAGGTGTGGATCGCACCGAGCGCCATCGCCCTCGCCCGACCATACCCGAACCCGGTGGTCAAGGGTCCGCTCACCCTGCCCGTCATCTGGCCCGGCGGATCGGTTCCTGAAGTGAACGTGTTCGACGTGGCCGGCCGCCGGGTGGCATGGTTCCAGGGAACCTCTTCCAATCCCGGCGCCTACGATCTCTCCTGGGACCTGAGGGACCTATCGGGGAAACCAGTCGCTTCAGGCATCTATCTCCTTCGGCTCGCCGAAGCCGTAAGGACCCGGGTGATCGTGGTTCGCTGATCGCGATTCGACGGGATTCCCGTCTTCTTTGACTGGGCGAGTGGGAGTGTGGCTGCCGCGGGCGTTGTTTGAGGCAACCATGAATCCAGTTGTTTCTCCTGCCTCGTAGCCGACCAAGATCAGGCTCTCCGCGTCGGGCTTCCGGGCCAGTAGGCCGAGCAGCCGCATTCACTTGACGGCATCGG
>JAGVHM010000056.1 GCA_020056545.1 bacterium | reverse complement strand
GCCATCGCCGCCGCCGCCGCCTTCGCCGCGCGGCAGACCCCGTCCACGCTGTCCTTTACGGTCGTCCTCATGTCGCCGCCTTCAATATCGTAAGGTTGTCGCGATGGACGACTTCAGCCGTCATGCCCGGCCCGAGGATCGAAAGGACCTCCGCGCTTTTACGCCCCATGCCGCGGTCCACCTCCTCGCGGGACCAGGAAACGATCCCCCGGGCGAAGACGCGGCCCTTCCGGTCTCCTATGGAAACAGAGTCGCCCTTGCGGAACGTTCCGGTCGCTCCGATTATCCCCGCGGGGAGAAGGCTTTTCCCTCCATCCATGAGCACCTTCTTCGCGCCGTCGTCCACGAGGATCGTGCCGTGCGGCTGCCGGGCGTGCGCGATCCACATCTTCCGGCTGGGCGCCCTGGCGGCCCGCCGGGGCAGGATCAACGTGCCTGTCTCCTTCCCGTCGAGGACGTCAAGGATCGAACGGCGAGACAGACCGCCGGCGATCACCACGGGAGTGCCCCAATCCGTCACGACCCGGGCGGCTAGAAGCTTCGATCCCATGCCGCCTGTTCCGGGCGAGCCGCTCCGCCTGCCTCCGGCTTCCCTGATCAGCTCCTCGTCGACCCTTGAAAGAAGGGGTATCCGCTGAGCGTCGGGATGGCGATTTGGATCGCGCGTGTAAAGCCCGCCGCTGTCCGTAAGCAACAGCAGCAGGTCCGCACCCATCAGCTGTGTCACCAGCGCGGCGAGATGATCGTTGTCCCCGAGCCGTATCTCCTCGGTGGCCACAGTGTCGTTCTCGTTGATGATCGGCACGATGCCGCGGGAGAGAAGGGCCTCCAGCGTGTTCTTCGCGTTGAGGTAGCGTTCCCGGTTCTCGAAATCCTCGTGGGTGAGGAGCAGCTGCCCCACCATGAGATCCCGCCGCTCGAACGCCCTCTCGTACGCGCGCATAAGAGTCGTCTGGCCGACGGCGGCGGCGGCCTGCTTGAGCGCGATCATCCGGGGGCGGTCGGTCATCCCGAGCTTTTTCCTGCCGGCGGCGATGGCTCCCGAAGTCACGACCACGACGTCGATCCCGCGGTCTTTCCGTATCTTCGCGACCTGCTCCGCGAGGGAGCGGATCGTCGGCTCGCGCAGCCCCAGCGAGGCATCGGTCAATGTGCCGCTGCCAAGCTTGACGATTATCCGGCGGATCTTCCATGAAGCGATGAAGTCGGCGCGCCGTATCATGCGTTCATCCTGCATCCGACGCCCTCGTCTTCCTGAGTTTCAGCAGCCCGTCAAGGAGGGCCTGGATCCCGCGGCCCGTGGCCGCCGAAATATAATAGGCATCCCCCTCCGGAAAATTCAACAACGCCCTTGCCTTCTCCCCGGATTCCCGGGCGCCGGTCAGGTCCGTCTTGTTGAAGGCGAGGAGCGTCGGCCTGCGCGCGATCGCGGGACGGAACCTCTCCATCTCGTCATGGACTATCCTGAACGCCTCAGCGATTTTCTCCGGGGGATGGGAGGCGTCCAGCACGTGGACGAGCCCTTCCGTTCGCTCGGCATGCTTGAGGAACCGGTGTCCCAGGCCCGCTCCGAGATGAGCCCCCTCGATGAGCCCCGGCAGGTCCGCCACCACGAATTCCTCGTCCCGGTGCAGCACAACCCCCAGGACCGGCGAAAGGGTAGTGAAGGGGTAATCGGCGATCTTCGGCCTGGCACGGGAAATACGCGACAGGAGCGTCGACTTCCCGGCGTTCGGAAGCCCGACCAGCCCGATGTTCGCGATAAGCTTGAGCGACAGCCGGAGCCTGCGCTCCCCGCCGGGTTTCCCGGGGTCTGCGCGATCGGGCGCCTGTCGGATAGAGGAAACGAAGACGGCGTTTCCGCGCCCCCCGCGTCCGCCGGAGGCTGCGACCAGCGTGGCCTCCGGCTTTGTGAGGTCGGCCAGGAGTACCCCGGTTTCGTCGTCGTACACGAGGGTCCCCGGGGGGACGGGGATGACCAGGTCGGAGGCGTTCTTCCCGTGCATTTTTTTCCCCATTCCGTGCTGGCCGCGCTTTGCCTTGAAGATTCTCTTGTACCGGAAGTCGAGCAGGGTGGAAAGGTGGGGGCTTACCTTGAGGAGGACGCTTCCGCCGTTGCCGCCGTTGCCGCCGTCGGGCCCGCCCCGCGGGACGAACTTCTCCCTCCGGAAGCTGGAGCAACCCCGGCCGCCGTCTCCCGCGCGGACGGTGATGGCGGCCTCGTCGATGAAGTGCATGAAGACTTATGGGATTCTAAGAAAGGGCGAGGACGGACACCCTCTTGCGGTCCTTGCCGAACCGCTGGAACTGGACCGTTCCGTCGATCAGGGCGAACAGGGTGTGGTCCCTGCCGACGCCGACGTTCGCGCCCGGATGCATGGGCGTCCCCCGCTGGCGTACGATTATCGATCCCGCGGTGACGTGCTGGCCGCCGCCGCACTTGATGCCAAGCCGCTTGCTCTGGCTGTCACGCCCGTTACGGGAACTTCCTACACCTTTTTTATGCGCCATATTCCTCTACCTTCCCACCGGGGGGTCAGCCCACCCGGATCTCCTGGACGGAGAGCTTGGTGAACGGCTGGCGGTGCCCCTGCTTACGGGCGTATCCTTTGCGCCGCTTGTACTTGTAGATGACGATCTTCTTACCCTTCCCATCCCCGAGCGACCTGCAGACCACTTTCGCATTGGGGACGGTCGGCGTTCCCACGGTGGTCCCGCCGTCGGAGGAGACCAGCAGCACTTCCGTCAGTTCCACGGTCGTCCCGGCCTCGACCGGGAGCTTTTCCACGCTTACGATGTCGCCGGGGGAAACGCGTAACTGCTTCCCTCCGGACCGAACCACGGCGTACATTATTTCTACCCCCCGTAATTACGCAATCGGAACTGCATAATATAGAAGACGGAAGTTCGCCTGTCAACTCCGAAAAACCTGCCTCCGGTGGTATAGTCATATCAATCGACAGGTTCGGGGGAGCGAGGCGTGGTGCGGAGAAGTGTCCTCATAGTCGGCGGAGGGCCCGCCGGCATCCTGATGGCGTATCATTTCCGGGAGCACGGCATCGATTACCTGGCCTTGGAGCGTGGGAAAATCGCCCAGGCGTGGCGGGCGATGCGGCCGGGGATGGTGCTGTTGTCCCCAGCCGTCCCGGGGACCGACTGGACGTCGCTCACCCTACGGCATCCCATCTGGGCGCTGCCCGGGGTCAGGAGACCCTTTCCCACCCGCGAGGATTTCCTGTGCTACGTCGAGGGTTTTGTCCATGAGAACGGCTTGAACGTGGCTGAAAACACCGCGGTTACGCGGATTGCCGTCGAGCGGGGAGGATTCCTCTTATCGACCACGGAAGGGGAGGAGTCCTGCCGCTTCCTGGTCCTTGCGTCCGGCGCTTCCGCGGCCCCCTCCTTCCCGGACATCCCAGGGATAGCGCGCAACCCGCATGTAATTCACTCCGGCGACTTCGTGCATTGCGCGGCCTATGCTGGCAAGCGCGTCCTGGTGATCGGCGGCGGAAACTCGGCGG
>JAGVHM010000078.1 GCA_020056545.1 bacterium | reverse complement strand
TGTTGGCGATGAGGCCGCGCAGAGAGAGGGCCGATGCGCCGCTTCTTGCGAGATGCCCGACAGGGGCGTACCTCACTGCGCCCCCCTCCTGCGGCGGCTCCGCCGTCCTACTTTTTCTTTCCCATCCCCTGTGGTATCTTTTCGCGTATGGCGCAAGGGAATTTCATCCTCCGCGAGAAGGAATATCTGGCCTTACAGGCCTCCCTGAAGAAGCTACTTGCGAACTCCTACGCCAAAGTGGTCTTCCTGGTCGACAAGAACGGATCCCTTATCGCCTCCGCCGGCGCGACCGGTGACTTCGACACGACCTCGCTCGCCTCGCTGACCGCGGGGAACATCGCCGCCACCGGCGGGCTGGCCTCCCTCATAGGCGAGAAGGAGTTCTCGATCCTGTTCCACGAGGGGGAGCGGGACAACATGCACATCTCCGTCGTGGCCAACCGGATCATTCTCGTGGTAATCTTCGACCGGCGTTCCTCCGTGGGGCTGGTCCGGCTGCGAGTGCGGAGGACGGCGACGGAGCTGGAGAGAATCCTCCGGGATATCGATGCCGGGGCGGGGAAAGAGGAAGAGGGAGACTTCGAGGAGCTAACCGAGGCCGACATCGAAAGCCTGTTGAAATAATGTCATTCATCAATTACTCATCCCGCGAAATCAACTGCAAGATCGTGTACTACGGGCCCGGCCTCTGCGGCAAGACGACGAACCTCCAGTACATATACCGGCGGACGAACCCGGAGTCGCGGGGGAAGATGATCTCCCTCACCACGGATACCGAACGGACCCTGTTCTTCGACTTTCTTCCGCTGTCGCTCGGCGAGGTCCGGGGCTTCAAGACCCGCTTCCATCTCTATACCGTTCCGGGCCAGGTCTTCTACGACGCCAGCCGCCGCCTGATCCTGCGGGGCGTGGACGGGGTGGTGTTCTCCGCCGATTCGCAGCTCACCCGGATGGACGCCAACGTGGAGTCCCTGGAAAACCTGCAGGTCAACCTGCGGGAGCAGGGGTACGACAGCGACAGGATTCCGCTGGTCATGCAGTACAACAAGCGGGACCTGCCCCATGTCGCCTCGGTCGCGGAGCTTCACGCCCTTCTCAATTACCGGAACGTCCCGGAATTCGAAGCGGTGGCCACGACGGGAGTGGGGGTATTCGAAACGTTGAAGGCCATCATCAAGCTCATTCTCATCGATCTGAAGAAAGGCGGAAGGTAGGCCCCTTCCGATACTTCTCTCCATTCCCCGGTGGCCATGATGGAACTCATCGCGACTGTCGCCTCCCCCCGGGAGCTTGCCGGGACCGACCTGGGCCCCTACGACTCGGTGTGCCTGGGGTCTCCTTACTGCCGGCGGGTCGAAGGAAACTTCGCGGAAGACGTTGCGCTTCTCCACGAGGCCGTGTCCGCCCTCCGCAAGATGGGGAAGAAGACCTACGTGACCACGCCCGCCGCCCCGAGGGGCCGCGACCTCCCGCGCGTGGAGCTCATGATCGATGCCGCGGAAATGGAAGGCGTCGATGCGATCGAAGTCCACAACATGGGGGTCCTGCGGATGCTCCGCGAGAAGAGGAGCCCGCTGCCCGCCCATATGGGTGCGTTCGCAAACGTCTACACGCATCTGACCGCGCAGGTGATGAAGGAGTACGGGGCGGTACGGGTCCGACCGAACGCAGAAGTTAGCCTGAAGGAAATGGAAATCGTAGCCCGGGAGGGCGGGGTCGAAGTGGAGACGTTGGTTCACGGCAAGATACCGCTCGGGGTGACCGACAAGTGTTCCCTGCTGACGGAGTCCGAGGAGACCGATCCGAAATGCCCATCGGCCTGCCGTGAGGAGCACTGGCTGACCACCCGCCAATGGGTGCTGAAAACGATTGGGAAAGGGGTGTTGAGCGGCAGGGACATGTGCATGCTCGAGCACCTGCCCGTGCTAGTCTCGGCTGGATTTTTCGTCTTCAAGATCGAGGGTTTATACGAAACGGCCGCCTATCGGTCCGACATCGGCAGGGTGTACAGGGAAGCCCTTGATCTGGCGGCTTCGGGGGCGGAGTACATGGTGCGCCCCGCCTGGGCTGACGCCGTAAAGAGGCACTCCCGGGAGGGGCTTTGCAACGGATACTACTTCGGCAAGACCGGGCGGCTTTACGTCGGCACCGTTTTACAGGAAGCCAAACCTAAGGTATAATTCAAGGTTCCCAGATCCACACCTTTGAGGAGGTCGGCGGGAATGGCGGAGCTTCTGGCATCCGGCGGGACACTCGAGATGGTCCGGGCGGTTCTCGACAACGGAGCGGACGCGGTGTACGTGGGAGCCAGGGGGTGGAGTCGCCGCCGGGCTCAATACGAGATGGGCGACGACGAGATCCTCGAGTCCGCGCGATACGCCCGCTCCCTGGGCAAGGTCCTGCGGGTGGCCTTCAACACCCTGCCCGCCTCTCAGGAAATCCCGCTGTTCCTCGCGAAGGCGGAGAAGTTCTTCTCCGCGGGCATCCGCGACTTCATCCTGACCGACGCGGGGGCGATGGCCGCCCTGTCCCACCGGTTCCCCGGAGTGCAGATCCACGCGAGCGTCGGGTGCACCATCATAAATGTGGAGGACGCCCTGTTCTACAAGGAAGCGGGCGCCACCCAGATCGTGGCCGAATGCCGGATGGGCCTGGAAGAGATGCGCAGGTTGAAGGAAGAGGCTGGAGTCGGCCTCGAAGTCCTCGTTCACGCCACGACCTGCTACACGCTTCTTGGCCGCTGCACGATGAGCAGCTACACCCGCCAGGAATGGCGTATCGACGACGAGGGGAAGAACCACTTCCTGGGCAGCCCCAACCGCGGCGGGCTATGCTACCGGGTCTGCCTGACCGAGTGGGACCAGGTGGGGGAAGACGGCGAGCCGGAAGCCCGGGGAGTGATCCTGCCGAACACGGCGTACTTCCTCGTCGACGACATCCCGGCCCTCATAGATATGGACGTGGACACCATCAAGATCCAGGGGCGCGAGTATTCCGTTCCGCTGGTGAGCGAGATGGTCCGTTTCTACCGGGAGCTGATCGACGCCTACGTGAAGGACCGCAGGGCGTTCCGGCTCGAGCGGTGGAAGGAGCGGATGGCGGGGATCATTTGCGCCCGCGACGCGGAACGGCGGGAGAAGACGGCGGGGCTCATCTCGGAATCCCTGACGGCTTCCCCACTTTAAGCAGGTACCCCAACCCAATTGCCACGGGCGCGATCGCGCCGGACAGAAGCGCCCCCATCTTCGCCGCCCCCTGCACCTGTGGATCGGCGAACGCCTCGCCCGCGATGAAAAGTGAAACCGTAAGTCCCATCCCGGCGATCATTCCGACAAGGAGCAGCTCCTTCCCTCCCAGCCGTTCCGGCGGCGGAAAGCCCAGCACGCGACCTGCGGCCGCGAAGCCGCAAATCCCGATCGCCTTGCCCGCGAGCAGGGATATGAGGACAAGCCATGTCGGGAATCCGACAACCGAGAACCCGACCCCCGCGTTGACCAGCCCGAAAAGGAACATTCCGAAATCCACGACGACCTTCCATTCGTGCTCGAAACGCGACAGCGCGGAAAGGTCGCGCGGATCGCCCTCGAAAAGCTCCGCCTCCCCCTTCCGTCCGTGCGGGAGGAAGGGAGCGATGAACACAAGCGCGAGCGCCGGGTGAAGGTGGGCCTGGAAGAGACCGGCCCAGCTCAAGGTTCCCCCCAGAAGAAGATACGGCCAGTAGCTCCTGACATCCCTTTTACGTAGGATGTACCCAGACACCATTCCGGCCGCGGTCAATAGCAGCCAGGCCGGCGCTGCCGGGACGGCGGGGTCCGGGTAGAATACGGCGATGATGGCGAGCCCCACCGCGTCGTCGGCCACCGCGAGCAGCAGAAGGAACGCCACGGCGGGATGCCTTTTCCCGAAGACCGCGCGGGCGACGAGCCACGCCAGCGCGATGTCGGTGGCCGTCGGGATCCCCCATCCCCGGGCCAGCTCAGGGGATCCGAAGGCGTGGTTGAGGCCGAGGTACACCGCCACCGGGCCGGCGATTCCGCCGGCAGTGGCCAGGAGCGGACTGACGGCCTTGCGTATCGGGTGAAGCGGACCCCCGGGAAGGCAGCTCCGGACTATCTCGACGGCCGCAATCCCGAAAAAGAAGACCATGAAGAGGTCGTTGGTTACGAAGTGAAGGCTCGCCAGGTTGAATATCTTCTCGTGGACGATGCGGTTGTACCGGTCCGGGGCAAGGTTCGCCCACCCCAGGCCGCAGAACACCCCGGCAAGAAGCGGGACGGAGAACTCCCGCAGGAAGTAGATCCGCTCTCTCAATGACTGATGTCGCCCTCGCGGAAATACTCCGCAAGGGCTCTTTCCACCACGATGTCCGCCAGCACCTTCTTGTCCCTGCAGAACTCCCTCAAGGTATCCACAAGTTCCGTCGGCAGCGAGACGGTGACCTGCTCGCGTCCGCCGTTGCCTGCCTTGCTCTTTCGATCTCCGCTCATCGTTTGTCCCCCCTGATGTCCTAGTGCACCGTCTCGCAAATACCTTGGCATTCGAGCGCCGCTGCATCCGCTCCAGCTTCGTTGCGCTTCTTCACCATACTCAACGGTATGCCTCAGTCGCGCGCCTTGCCGGCGCGGCGCA
>JAGVHM010000156.1 GCA_020056545.1 bacterium | reverse complement strand
CGGTTCTAAGGTCCGGTTATCGCCGCGTCGAGCTTCCCGCGGATCCGGGAAACGAGCGTAACGAGCTTGTCCACCGGCAGGTCCCGCCCCTCGATCTTGAATACATCGACTCCCGCGCGGATCCAGGCAGGGAGCTCTTCCTCTATGGAATAGGGGGTCCGGTCGACGGGCAGCGCGGCGCAGGCGAGGAAGCAGCGTCCGCCGCGCTTGGCGGAGGAGGGGGGACCGGCCTCTGCGAGCTCCGGCCGCTCCGCTATTTCTCCGGCCTCGCGGGAGTACCCAGAAAGCCCGCATTTCCCATGGACGATGAACTCGGCCCGGCAGCGGACGAAGACCTCGATCCTCAATCCGCTTGCCGCCTTGATGGCGGGAATCTCCCCGCATGCAACCGCTGTCGGCAGGACCACCGAGGCCGCGCCCAGATCCCTGTAGAAAACCGCCTCGGAAGGGTTGAGGGCGGAAACCCCTACCGATGCGCAGATAGAAAAGCCCGGGAATTCCCGGTGGACGAGGGAGATCGCCCCGGGATCGGAAAGGATCACGCTCCGGATCCCGGCGTCATGGATCCGCCGGATTGCGGAGAGAAAGGCGGGCACCTCGGCCGCCGCGGGCACGGTGTTGAGGGCGACGTGGATGGCCACCCCCGCGCGGTCGCATTCCGTGGCCGCCCGTGAGATTTCCTCGGCGGAAAGCCCGATCCGCGTCCCGCCCCGGCTCCACCCCCTTGCGCCCACGTAGACGGCGTCCGCCCCGGCCGCCAGGACCGCTTGCACCGCCTCCCTGCTGCCGGCGGGGGCGAGCAGCATCGGCTTCCCAACCGTTAAGCGGGGTCCCATGCGTGTCATTATAGTATGGAAAGGAGATCCGCCCCGGGTTCTCCCCCCCCCTCTCTCGACGCCATTTACCGGTCCTGAGGTTTTTTTGGTGGTTTTTTTGGTTGACTTGGGGAGATTCCCGAGTATCGTATAGTGTCGATTGTATACAGAACGGTATCCCCCGAAATAAGGAGAACCTCCTGCCCCTGTCCGGAACCGGCAGGGGTCTTCTGTCAATCGGGAAGAGATAGGGCGGGGTTACTGCATGCTCACGGAATACGCAACAGTTCTCGTGTTCATGGTCCTGGGAGCGGTCACCGTGGCGGTATTGCTGCTTCTCTCTCGCCTCGTGCAGCCGCGCGATCCCACCGAGGTCAAGCTGTCCACCTACGAGTGCGGGGAGGTGCCGGTCGGCTCCTCCTGGGTTCAGTTCAACATCCGCTTCTACGTCATCGCCCTGATCTTCATCATCTTCGATGTGGAAATGGCGCTTATGTATCCCTGGGCGGTCATCTTCCAGCGGCTTGGGCTGGTGGCGTTCGTCGAGGGGTTCATTTTCGTCTTCATCCTGCTTGCCGGCCTGGCGTACCTCTGGAAGGAGGGCGACCTGGACTGGGTCCGCACGATGCAGGAAATTCCGTCGCGGAAGGCGAAAGAATGAGCCAAGATCCGGCGCGCGGCGGCGCCGCTCCCGCCCAGGCACCCGCGGCCCCCGTCGGCCCCGATGCGCAGGTGATGGTCGGTTCCGCCGACATGTTCGTCAATTGGGCGCGCAGATCCTCACTGTGGTATCTGCTGTTCGCCACGGCCTGCTGCGGGATCGAGCTTATGCAGACCGGCGCCTCCCGGTACGACCTCGACCGGTTCGGGGCGGTCTTCCGCGCGTCTCCCCGTCAGTCCGATCTGCTGATCGTCGCCGGCACGATCACACACAAGATGGCCGAACGGATAAAAAGGCTGTACGACCAGATGCCGGAGCCCAAGTTCGTCCTGTCGATGGGGTCATGCGCCAACACGGGCGGCCCCTTCTACAAGGATTCCTACTGCGTGGTCAAGGGCGTGGACCTGCTGATCCCCGTGGACGTCTACGTCCCCGGCTGCCCCCCCCGCCCCGAGGCGCTTATCGACGGCATCATCCAGCTCCAGAAGATCATCGACAAGAAAAGAAATTTCGCGAAGAAGGTGTGAAGGCAACCTTGGAACCACAGGCTCTCTTTGACGCGGTGAAGGCGAAATTCGGGGAAGCGGCGCTGGAGCTTCAGGCAACGGGCTTCCGGCCCCCCTTCGTGGTGGTCGCCCCCGCCTCGATCGCGGACGTCGCGATCTTCCTGCGGGACGATCCCGCGATGAGGTTCGACTCGCTGATGTGCCTGTCCGGGGTGGACGCGAAGGAACGGTTTGCCGTGGCCTACCACCTCCACTCCCTCGCGCACATGCACCAGATCGGGCTGAAAGCCTTCCTGCACCGGGAGAATCCCTCCCTGCCGAGCGTGGACGCCGTGTGGCCGGCGGCCAACTTCATGGAGCGGGAGACGTTCGACCTTTACGGGATCGTCTTCACGGGATCGAAGGACCTTCGCAGGATCCTGCTGCCGGATGACTGGGAAGGCCACCCGCTGCGCAAGGATTACAAGTACCCCGAGTCCTACCATGGGGTGAAGTTATGACCAGGCCGGCGGAAGCGCTTCCCACCCAGGAAATGCTCATCAACATGGGGCCGCAGCATCCCAGCACCCATGGGGTGTTGCGGGTTATTCTGCGCACGGACGGCGAGGTCGTGGTAAACGCCCGTCCCGACGTCGGCTACCTGCACCGGGGGCTCGAGAAGATCGGCGAACGCATCACATACGCCCAGTTCATGCCGTTCACCGACAGGCTCGACTACCTCGCCGCGATGAACTGCAACTGCGCCTGGGCCTGGGCCGTCGAGAGGTTGGCCGGCATCGAGGTCCCGGAGAGGGCGGAATACATACGGGTGATAGTCTCCGAGCTCAACCGGATCTCCTCGCATCTCATCGCATTCGGTTCGTTCACCGCGGACATGGGGGCGTTCACCCCCTTTCTCTACTCCATCCGCGAGCGGGAAGTGGTCAACGACCTGTTCGAGATGGTCTGCGGGAACCGGCTCACCTACAACTACGCCCGCATCGGGGGCGTCTCGGCGGACCTCCCCCCGGGGTTCCTGGAGAAGACGAAGGAGTTCCTCGACTACTTCGAGCCGAAGATAGACGAGTACAACAACCTGATCTCCTACAACAAGATCTTCGTCCACCGGCTGGCGAACGTCGCCGCCATATCCGCGAAGGACGCGGTGGCCTACGGGCTGACGGGGCCGAACCTGCGCGGCTCGGGCGTGAAGTTCGACCTGCGGAAGGACGAGCCGTACTCCGTCTATCCGAAACTGGAGTTCGACGTCTGCGTCGGTACAGGGGAGCGGGGCGTCCTGGGCGACTGCTTCGACCGTTACATGGTGCGGATGAACGAGATGCGTCAGAGCGTCCGTATCCTGCGCCAGGCCGTCGCGCAGATACCCGAGGGGCCGGTGATGGCCAAGGTGCCACGGCTGTTCAAGCCGGCGGCCTGCGAGGTGTACTTCCGTTCCGAGTGCCCCAGGGGGGAAACCGGCTTCTATGTCATCAGCGACGGGACGCCCAACCCCTCCCGGCTCAAGATCCGCACCGGGTCCTTCGTCACGATGAATATCTTCGAGAAGGTGACGAGGGGCTTGATGATCGCCGACATCGTGGCCGTCATCGGCAGCTTCGACATCATCCTGCCGGAGATCGACAGGTAGTGGCCCGCTCCGGAAATAGGATGAAGCACCGAGAGCGTCGATGCGCCGCGCCGGCAAGGCGCGCGACTAAGGCGTACTCGACAGTG
>JAGVHM010000041.1 GCA_020056545.1 bacterium | reverse complement strand
TTCCTTTTTAGGAATATCCTCTTCGGCGGCCGGCGACGTCGGAATATCGCCTGACATCATCGTTATCTCGGTTGCGGGAGGCGGGAAGACGATAAGCCTGATCCCCGGGTAGATGTAATGGGGATTGGTAACGAACCGGTTCAGCTCCCAGATTTCCTGCCACTTCCAGGGAGACCCGAGGTATTTCGCGGAAAGGTCCCACAGGGTATCCCCCTCCTCGACCGTGTAGAGCAGCCCCTCGGGGTATTCCGCCGCACCCGCGGGAGCGGGCGCTTTTTCCCCCGCAAAACCGGCATCGGTGAGCAAAAGGACTACCGCGCATATCGCCATGGCCAGTAACGCCGCCCGTGCTTTCATATTCCACCTCGCATTCGATGGATGAAGAGGAATTAATTATACCTAAATTATACTAAATATTGCTCCTTATAAGGAAAACTACAATCCATTTTAAGGGAAGTCAAGGTCATTCTGCGTAACGGTTTTCCCCTCCCCAGTGCAGGTATAGAAAGACTTCCCTGTTCCCGCCCGGACCTTTCACCCGGCTGTCGGCTTCTCCCTTTGCGAAAAAACCGAGGCTCTCGGCGAAGCTCTTCACACCGCGGACCGCCTCCAGCCGTCTGTCCTCGTTCCGGACAATCCCGCCTTTCCCGACCCACTCCCTTCCCGCCTCGAATTGCGGCTTCACCAGCGCCACGACCTCGGCCCCGTGCAGAAGAAACAGGCGGAGGGGCGGCAGGATATGCCGCAGCGATATGAATGAAACGTCCACGGTCGCAAGGGACACCTTTTCGGGGAGAAGGTCGGGGGGGGCATGGCGGAAATTCGTTCTTTCGATGACCACCACCCTCGGGTCGCCTCTTAGACGATCGTCGATAAGGCGCTCCCCAACGTCGACCGCGTAGACCTTTAGGGCGCCCCGCCTCAACAGGCAGTCCGTGAATCCGCCCGTCGACGCCCCCACGTCCAGCCCCGTCCTTCCCTCGCATGACAGGCCGAAATCATCCAGGGCGCCTTCGAGCTTGCCGCCTCCGCGGGAGACGAAAGGTCGCGGAGCCGGGGAAATCTCGACCGACTGCTCCGGCCGGACCGGCGAGCCGCATTTCGCGGCGACGGATCCGTCGAGCAGCACGCGCCCGGACATTATAAGCCCCTGGGCCTTCGCGCGCGTTTCGGCCAGTCCGCGCGCCACGAGGGCGGCGTCCAGGCGGCTTCGCGGGGGATTCTTCAGACGATCCTTTCCAGCCGTGATCGGATGCCGTTGAACAACGTCGGCAGGAACGTCTTCCCGTGGCCGCACATCCGCAACCCTTCGGCCGTCACGGCCTCGGCGTTGATCCCATGCATTTCCCGCAGCTCGGCCTGGGAGCCGTGCTCGACGAACACGTCGCGGATCCCGAGCCGGCGAATTTGCGCCGGGTGCTCCCCGTGCTCCTCGAACATCTCCAGCACCGCGCTTCCGAACCCGCCGGCAAGGACGTTCTCCTCGATCGTCAGCACCCGCCCTATCCGCCGCGCGAGGGGCAGGATCAGCCCTGCGTCGAGCGGTTTGGCGAAACGCGCATTTACCACGGCGGCCGAGATCCCCTTTCCGCGGAGTTCCTCTGCGGCGAGAAGCGAAAGGGCCACGGTGGACCCGATGGAAAGTATCAGCAGGTCCTTTCCTTCACGCAGAAGCGCGCCTTTCCCCCATTCCACCGGTTCCAGGTCGGCGTGCAGCCCGACCCCTGTGACGGTGCCCCGAGGGTACCGTATCGCCGCCGGCCTTCCGGCGGAAACGGCGGCCCGCAGCATCTGCGGGAGCTCGACCTCGTTGGCGGGGGCCATCACCGACAGGTTGGGTATATGCCGCAGATATGAGAAGTCGAACAGCCCCTGGTGCGTCGCGCCGTCCGAACCCACGATCCCCCCCCGGTCCACCGCGAAGACGACAGGCAGGTTCTGGAGGCAGACGTCGTGCAATATCTGGTCGTAGGCGCGCTGCAGGAACGTGGAGTAGATCGTGACCACGGGGATCTTCCCCTCGCGGGCCAGCCCCGCGGCGAACGTCACTGCGTGGCTTTCGGCGATCCCCACATCGAAGAACCTGTCGGGGAAGGCGTCGCGGAATTTCGCGAGGCCGGTTCCGGCGCACATCGCGGCGGTGATGGCCACCACCTTGGGGTTCTCCCTGCCGATCTCCACCATGGCGTCTGCGAAAACGTCCGTGTAGGCGGGAAGCGCCCCGGGGCCCGTGCCCGACACCGGGTCGAAAACACCCACTCCGTGGAAATACTCGGGGTTGGCCTCGGCTGGACCGTATCCCTTACCCTTAGTGGTCACCACGTGGATCAGCAAAGGCCCCTCCAGGTTGCCCAGATTCTGGAAGGTGCCGATAAGATCCTCGATGTTGTGGCCCGGGATGGGTCCGATGTATGTATACCCGAGCTCCTCGAACAGCAGGCCGGGAACGATGAACCCCTTGGCGAGCTCTTCCGTCTTTTTCCCCATCCGGGCCATGAAATCGCCTTTCGGCATCGACTTGAGGAAGTTCTCCACCCGTTTCCGGAAGGAGGTGTAGAACTTCCCCGTCATTATCCTGTTCAGGTACCCGGACAGGGCGCCCACATTCGGGGATATGGACCATTCGTTGTCGTTCAGGATGACGACCAGGTCGCGCTTCTGATGCCCCGCCTGGTTCAGGCCCTCGAGCGCCAGCCCGGAGGACAGCGATCCGTCGCCGATCACCGCGATGACTTTGTGGCTCTCCTTCCGCATGTCGCGCGCCACGGCCATCCCGAGGGCCGCCGAGATCGAGGTCCCGGAGTGCCCGGTGCCGAAGGCGTCGCACGGGCTCTCCTTGATTCGGGGGAAACCGGATATGCCCCCCAGGGTGCGTAGCGTGGAAAATTCATCCCGCCTTCCGGTCAGGATCTTGTGTGCGTACGACTGGTGCCCGACGTCCCAGACGATCCGGTCGCTGGGAGAGGAAAACACGTAGTGCAGCGCCAGGGTCAGTTCCACGACCCCCAGGCTGGAAGCAAGGTGCCCGCCCGTCCTCGAGACGCATTGCACGATGAGGTCGCGCAGCTGGTCGGCCACCTGGGGAAGCTTCTCCCGCGGAACCCTCTTGAGGTCCTCGGGGGAATGGATGTCCTGAAGAAGCGGTTTCGCCTGCACCGGCGCTATGACCTCCTCGCGGCCACGAGGCGTACGATGTCCCGCAGGGCGTCCGCTTCCTCACCGAACGAGGAAAGCGCCGCCAGCGCCTCGCCGCCAAGCGCCTCAGCGCGGGCCATCGCGGCATCCATCCCGAAAACCCCCGGGTAGGTCATCTTCCCCCGCACCCTGTCCTTGGCGACGCCCTTGCCCATCTCCTCGAAACTCCCCGTTTCGTCCAGAATGTCGTCCTTCACCTGGAAAAGCAACCCGAGTGCACGTCCATATCCCGCCAGATCCGCCACCTGCGCATCCACGCCGCCGCCGAGGATACCGCCCATCCGGGCGGCCGCCGTCAGCAGCGCCGACGTCTTCCTGATGTCGATCTCTTCCTTCACCAGCGGGTCCGCCTGCATCCCTTCGGCCAGGAGATCCAGCTGCTGTCCGCCCACCATCCCCTCCGCCCCCGCGGCGCGCGCAAGCACGCCAACCGCCGCCAGCGCCCGTCCCGGATCCTTTTCCGCCAGCGTCGACTCGCCCATCACGCGGAAAGCCTCGGTGAGGAGGGCATCCCCCGCGAGGATGGCCGTCGCCTCCCCGAACACCTTGTGGCTGGAGGGCTTCCCCCTCCGGAAATCGTCATCGTCCATGGCGGGAAGATCGTCGTGGATGAGCGAATACGTGTGCACGTACTCGATCGCGCAGGCGAACGGAAGAAGGTCCCGCTCGTCCCCACCCACCGCGACGCCTGCCGACAGCAGGACAACCGGGCGAACCCTTTTCCCTCCCGCCGATACGGAATACTCCATGGCATCGCGAAGCTTGTCCGGCACGCCGCACACGCCGCGGTCTAGAAACCGGATCAGGTTGTCGTCCACCAACTTCCTGCGGCGGTCGATCGCTGAAGCCGGGGGGGAATGCGGGTTAACCCTCTTTGCCGAGAATATCGCTTTCGTCCTCCGTTTCCTCCGTAACCCCGCCCGGTTTCCGAAGGAGAACCTCGATTTTCCTGTCGGCCTCGTCCAGCCGCTTCTGGCATATGCCCGACAGCCTCATACCCTCCTCGAAAAGGCGGATCGACTCCTCCAGCTTCGCATCGCCGGTCTCCAGCTTCGCGACGATCGCCTCCAGCTGCTTCAGCGCTTCCTCGAAGGAAGTCTCTTTCCCTTTGGCCATCTTCACCGGTCCCGAAGGTGACTTCGGCTTCAGCTGCGGGCCGTCCGGAAATGGCACCGGAGCCGCCAGCTGCAAGCCGAGCCTTTCAAATATAGCCCTCCGCATCGCGGAGGGTCAACGAAATGCTTCGCCGAACAGGCGCGACGGATCGATCCTGCCCCCAGCCGCCCTCACTCCGAAGTGCAGGTGCGGCCCAGTCGCCCGTCCGCTCGACCCCACCGCCCCGATCCTCTCGCCTTTTGCGACGTGGCGGCCTTCCGCCACAAGGAATTCCCGCAGATGATAGTAGAGGCTGAACAGTCCTCCTCCATGGTCCAGCACCACCGACCGCCCTCCGAAGAACTGATCCCCCGCGAAGGCGACGGTCCCGGACGCGATCGCCGACACGGGCGTCCCTTCCGGCAGGTGCACGTCCACCGCGGCGTGGGGGCTGCGCGGCTCCCCGTTGATGACCCTGCGCGCACCGAAGCCGGTGGGCCGGAAGTCATCCACCGGCCGCAGGAAAGGCATGTCCCATTCCGGCGGCGAGGTGATGGAGAATATTTTTTCGAGTATTCCGGCCTCCGCGCGTATCCTTTCCAGCGTGGCCGCGTCGAACTCCGCCATGCGCTTCGGCAGGGTCAGCTTCTGAACGGGGAACTCCCTTGCCACCACGGTCAGCTCCAGGTCCGACCGCATCACGATGCTTTCCGTTGTCGCAAGGACCGAAAGAGGAACCTTCCCCGGAGTTTCCCCCAGGTCGACGCCCATCAGCGCGATGTAACGTCCCTTGCCTGCCGCCGTCATCGGTACCGTCCGCCCTTTCCATGCCAGCTCGGCCTTGTCCACCGGGAAATCCGCTCTGGCCTCCACGAGCACCGGATCTCCCTGGCTCGGGGAGGAAGCTGAAACCGAAACGGAAAGAGTCTCCGCCCGTGCAAGGCATGCGCCGCCATCGATCGAGACGAACAGGACGTGAAACAGCATCGCCGCCGCGGGAGCGATCTTCATCACGCCCCGTCCTTCTCCACGACCGCGCCGAACGTGCCGTCGGACACCCGGACATCGAGTGATTCGCCTTGCGCTATTTCCGTTACGGAACGCACCGCGGCGCCCGAAGACCTCCGCATGGCGATCGCATACCCTCTCGACAGCACGGATGTCGGATCGAGGGCCGAAAGCTTTCCCGTGAACACGCCGAGTTTCCGTCGCGGCTCCTCACGGGCCGCGGAGACCAGTCCGCCGGCCCGCGCCAGAAGAACGGCGACCTCGCCCCTCTGCCGGGATACCCGTGCGGACGGGGACTGCAGGCGAAGTCCGTGGGTCAGCTCCACCAGGCGGTCCCGTCCCTCCCGCAGTATCACCTGCGCTCCTTCGGCGAGCGCGTCGGTTTCCTTTGCGAGGGAATACCGGTACGCCTGCAGGTGGGGCCTGGGGTCCGCCATGGCGCCGGCCGCTATGCGGAGCTCCCTGCGTAAAGTCTCGCGGATGTTCCGCTCCGCCCTCTTCGCGCGAAACGCGAGGCCGGAAACGCGGTCCTCCATTTCCACCCGGTCGGGGACGGCCATCTGCGCCGCTGCTGTAGGCGTCGGCGCACGGCGGTCCGCCGCGAGGTCCGCAAGAGTGAAGTCGGTCTCGTGTCCGACGGCGCTGACCGTC